>DASPJG010000122.1:0-4828 GCA_035628755.1 Pyrinomonadaceae bacterium | reverse complement strand
ACGTACATGCCCGCCTTCCAAGCCGCCGTCGTCGAGGGCAAGGCCAGTTCCGTCATGTGCGCTTACAACCGCGTCAACGGCGAACCGGCCTGCGCGAGCAAACGCCTGATGACCGACATCCTGCGCACCGAGTGGGGCTTCGACGGCTACGTCGTCTCGGATTGCGACGCCGTGCTCGACATCTACAAGAACCACAAGTTTGCCAAGACGGAGGAAGAGGGCGTCGCGCTCGCCGTTAAGGCCGGGACGGAGTTGACCTGCGGCTACGAGTATCGCGCGCTCATCCCGGCCATCAAGGCGGGACATATCAGCGAGGCCGAGATCGACACGGCGGTCAAACGCCTGTTCACCGCGCGCTTCCGCCTCGGCATGTTCGACCCGCCCGAGATGGTGCCCTACTCGCGCATCCCCTTCGAGGCGAACGACTCCGCGCCGCACCGCGAACTGGCGCGCGCCGCCGCCCGCGAATCGCTCGTGCTGCTCAAGAACGAACGCGGCACGCTGCCGCTGCGCAAAGACCTCAAATCAATCGCCGTCATCGGCCCCAACGCCGACTCGCTCGAAGTGTTGCTCGGCAACTACCACGGCATCCCTTCCAAGTGGGTCACCGCGCTCGAAGGCATCCGGCGCACAGTCTCGCCCGCAACAGAGGTGCGCTACGCGCTCGGCACGACGCTGACGGGTGAAGCGCTCCTGCCCGTGCCCGCCTCCGCGCTCTCGCACGACGGCAAGCCCGGACTCATGGCCGAGTATTTCGCCAACGAGACTTTGCAGGGCGAGCCTGCCGCGACCCGCGTGGACGAGCAGATCAACTTCGACTGGTTCACCAACGCGCCCGTGCCGCAGCTTCCGCTCGACAAATTTTCGGCGCGCTGGACGGGGCAACTGACCGCTCCCGCTTCCGGCACTTACGAACTGGCCGTGCGCGCCGACGACGCCGCGCGGCTCTACCTCGACGACCAACTCTTCCTCGACGGCTGGCGCGACGGCAGCGCGAAGACCGTCAAGAAGCCGTTTGAGATGGAGGCCGGTCGGGCTTACAAAATTCGCGTCGAGTTTTACGACAAGTATGCCGCCGCGACGGCGAAGCTTCTCTGGGGGACGCCCAACCTCGCCAACAATCTCTATCAGGACGCCATCCGTGCAGCCCGCGAGTCGGACGCGGTGGTGCTTGCGCTCGGCCTCGCGCCGTCGCTCGAAGGCGAGGAGATGGACGTGAAACTCGAAGGCTTCAGGGGCGGCGACCGCACCGAGTTGGACTTGCCGCCGGTGCAGGAAAAGTTGCTCCGCGACATCCACGCGACGGGCAAGCCGGTCGTGCTCCTGCTCTTCAGCGGCGGGGGCATCAGCGTCAACTGGGCTGACGCGAACGTGCCCGCTATCGTGCAGGCTTGGTATCCGGGCGAGGAGGGAGGATCGGCCATCGCCGACGTTCTCTTCGGCAACTACAACCCTTCGGGCAAACTGCCCGTCACCTTCTACAAGTCCGCTTCGCAGTTGCCCGCCTTCGCGGACTACCGGATGGAGGGCAAGACTTATCGCTACTTCAAAGGCGACCCGCTCTACCCCTTCGGCCACGGTCTGAGTTACACGAAGTTCGAGTATGACAAGTTGAAGGTGAAGCGGAGCGTGCGCGCAGGGCAGAGCGTGCAGGTGTCCGTCGAGGTGCGAAACGCGGGCGCGGTCGCGGGCGATGAGGTGGTGCAGTTGTACCTGACGGACGTGGCCGCTTCCGTGCCCGTGCCCTTAAGGTCGTTGCGCGGCGTACAGCGCGTGACTCTCAGGCCGGGCGAGCGGCGGCTCGTCACCTTCACGCTCGCGCCGCGTGACCTGACGCTGGTTGACGACGGCGGCAAGCGCGTCCTCGAACCCGGCGAGTTTACGGTTGTGGTCGGCGGCAAACAGCCCGGCTTTAAAGGCACTGCCGATGCCGCGACCACCGGCACTGTCAACGGCTCATTTGTCGTGACGGGAAAGAAGATCGAAATCCCTTAACACCGGAACGAGGACGGCAGCCCGCGCGCGAGTCGCCGCCGGGAGGCGCGCGCCGCAGCAGCAGGCGGCAAGTTTCGCCGCTTTACTTTTCAACGACAGCAGCAAGATGAACAGAAAAATTCAAACTACATACGCGTCGCTTATCATAGCGATTGTCTTCTCGCTCAACGCAACCGTCATCCCCGCGCGTGCGAACGCGCCCATGCCCGCCGCACCCGCCGCCGACCTTGCGCAGTACGTCAACGTGTTTGTCGGGACGGGCAATTCGCCGCTGCCCGATTACCTCGGCGGCAACGCGAGCGGCAACACCTTCCCCGGCGCGACGCTGCCTTTCGGCATGGTGCAGTGGAGCCCGGATACGGAGAAGGGCTTCGGCAAGGACGAGCGGGGCAGCTACCTCTATCACGACACGGCGATTCGCGGCTTCAGCCTGACGCACCTGAGCGGCCCCGGCTGTCCTGTGTTCGGCGACATCCCCATCATGCCCGTCAGCGGCGCGCTCTCGGTCTCGCCCGCCGCCGACCCGAACGCTTACAACGCGAAGTTCTCGCACGAGCGCGAGAGCGCGTCGCCCGGGTTCTACGAGGTCGCACTCGACACGGGCATCAAGGTCAGCCTCGCGGCCACCGAGCGCACGGGCTTCGGCGTGTTCAGTTACCCGGCGGCGCAGCCAGCCACGCTCCTGTTCGACGTGGGGCGCAACGCGACAGGCGTGACGGAGGCCGCGTGGCAGGCGGAGGGCGACCGGAGGTTGAGCGGCGAGGTCGCAAGCGGCGGCTTCTGCGGCACGCGCAATAAGTACAGGGTCTACTTCGCGGCGGAGTTCGACCGCCCGTTTGCGACGACCGGCACATGGGAAGGCGAACGAATCTCGCATGGCTCGCGCTCCGTCAGGGGAGCGAAGACGGGCGGCTTCGTTACGTTCGACCCGGCGAGCGGGCGCGACGTGCGGATGAAGGTGGGGCTGTCTTACGTGAGCGCGGAAAACGCGCGGCTGAATTTGCGCGCGGAGAACGCCGGGTGGGACATCAACGCCGTGCGCGCCCGCGCCCGCGCGCGTTGGAACGACGCGCTCTCCCGCATCGAAGTGAGCGGCGGGACGCTCGCCGAACGGCAGGTCTTCTACACCGCGCTCTATCACACGCTGCTCCACCCGACCATCTTCGGCGACGCCAACGGCGAGTATCTCGGCTTCGACGATAAAGTCCACACCTCCCGCACGCACACGCAGTATACGAACTTCTCCGGCTGGGACATCTATCGCTCGCAGATTCCGCTCGTCGCCTTTCTCTTTCCCGAAGAAGCGAGCGACATGATGCAGTCTCTCGTCAACTCAGCCGGGCAGGGCGGCGGGCTGCCCATCTGGCCGGTCGCCAACGACGAGAGCGGGGCGATGTACGGCGACCCCGCGACGGCCAGCATCGCCAGCGCATACGCCTTCGGCGCGCGCCGCTTCGACACCCGCGCCGCACTCGCGGCGATGATCAAAAACGCCACCGACCCCGAAACGAAGTCGAAGACTTACCCGGCACGCCCCGCGCTCGCAGACTATCTCAAGTACGGTTACATCCCGATGGAGCAGAAAGGGCTGCGCGGTTCGCCCTCCGTCGCGCTCGAATACGAAACCGCCGACTTCGCGCTCGCGCAGTTTGCCCGCGCGCACGGCGACACGGAAACCTACCGCGAGATGATGCGGCGTTCGCAGTTCTGGACGCGCCTCTTCGACCCCGAAAACAAGTACATCCGCGGTCGCTGGCGCGACGGCTCGTGGCTGCCCGGCTTCGACTTCAAGGCGATGCTCTACAAACCGGAGTTGCCGTGGCGACCGGAGAGCCACAAGTCTTACGTCGAGGGCAACGCCGTGCAGTACACGTGGATGATCCCGCACAACATGCGCAGTCTCTTCGACCGCATCGGCGGCAACGATGTGGTCGTCCGGCGGCTCGACGATTTCTTCAAGGAGTTCAACGCCGGCCCCGACCGCCCCCACTTTTTCATCGGCAACGAGCCGGTCTTTCCCGTGCCGTGGGCGTACAACTACGCCGGGCAGCCGTGGAAGACGCAACACATCACGCGGCGCGTGCTGACCGAACTCTTTACCAACACGCCCGGCGGCCTGCCCGGCAACGACGACCTCGGCGCGACCTCCTCATGGATCGTCTTCGCGGCCATCGGCATGTACCCGGTGACGCCGGGCGTCGGCGGCTTTTCACTCAACAGCCCGCTCTTCTCGGACATCAAGATCAGGATGGGGAAAGGCGGCAAGACGCTCCGCATCATCGGCGACGGGGCTTCGGCGCGCGCGCCTTACGTGCAGGAACTACGCCTGAACGGCAAGCCATACGAGAGCACATGGCTGCCCTACGAGCGCATCAACCAGGGCGCGACGCTGCGCTTCAAACTCGGCGGCACGCCGAACACGAAATGGGCGATTGCCCCGTCAGCCGCCCCGCCCTCCTTCGCTGAAGGATTAGAGGGGACGGGCGCGGCGCCGGGGCAGTAAAGTTCAATCCTGTTCACAGACGCGACCTGATAAATGGCGAAGGGCGGGACGGCTATAACCGTCCCGCCCTTCGCGTCTCGGAAGTTCTCTCTTTTTTGCCGCGTCTCGGGCGGCGTGCGTTACTTCTTTTCGTCTGCGAGTTTCAACACGCTGGCTTTCCACGCGGGGGCTGTGAGCGATTTGAGTTGCGGCAACTCGGCGGCGGCGAAGACGAGTCTCCTGAGCGACGGGAGGACGGCGAACTCAATTTCGCGCGGCATCTTGGCAACCCGGTCGAGCAAGGCCAGTTTCTCCTCGCGCCAGAGCAGGGGCGGCGCGACGTTTGCCGAC
>DASPJG010000121.1:0-2825 GCA_035628755.1 Pyrinomonadaceae bacterium | reverse complement strand
CCGACGGCTCGATCCTCATTCCCGAAGCGTTGCGACCGTACATGAACGGCATGGAGCGAATCGAGAGCGGCAACGCGTGAACGTCAACAACCGGTAGTTGAGCAGAGGGCGACCCACCCGCCCTCTCAACCGAGAGGTCAGCCACCTCCCTCCCGCGCCACAAATATCCTGTAACTTTTCCGGCTCTCAACTGTTTTACGTCTGAGATCGTTCCTTAGCGCAAAGGGCACGGGCAAACTTCCGTGCCGCCGCGCAGTTACTTCCCACACGTCAAAGCCGCTTGAAAGGAATCAGATGAAGAGGGCACACATATTTTTATTGTTACTCGCGCTGTCGGGCTATCAAGCCGCGGCGACAACGACTGCCGCTAGGGCGCAGGAAACGCGCGCCGGGACGCGAGAGGCGACAACCGCCGGAACGGGCGCGCTTTTAAGCGCGAGCGAGACGGAGAAGTGGCGCGAAGACCTCCGCTACATGGCCGAGGAGATGCCGAAGTATCATAAGAATCTCTACCACACCATGACGCGCGAGCAGTTCGAGCGCGCGGTCGCGGGGTTGCGCGAGCGGCTGCCGCGGCTTGCGCGTCACCAGATCATTGTCGAGATGGCGCGCATCGCCGCGTTGGTCGGCGACGGCCATACCAACATCGCCCCCACGCGCGACCCCAAGATCAACTTCCGTACCTTGCCCGTTAAGTTTTACCTCTTCAAAGACGGCCTGTTCATACGCGCAGCCGACCGCGCACACGCCGCCCTCACGGGCGCGCGCGTCGTCAGAATCGGCGGCGCATCGGCGGACGAAGCCGTCGCACGCGCGCGCGAAATCATCGGGCGCGATAATGAGATGGATGTCAGGTTCTTCGCCCCGATGCTGCTCAGCATGCCCGAAGTGCTCCACGCGCTCGAACTCTCATCCCAACTCGACAGCGCGCAATTCGTCGTGGAGACGGAAGGGCGGCAGCAGACGATCACGCTCAAGCCCGTCGGCGCAGCCGACCTGTTGCCGCCGGACACAGACCTGAGTTGGATGCCGAAGGAAGGTTGGGTTGACCTGCGCGACTCCGCGACGGCTCCGCTTCCGCTGTGGCTGAAAGACCCGCAGAACAAGTTCTGGTTCGAGTATCTGCCGCAGGCGCGCTCTCTGTACGTTCAGATCAACGAAGTGGGGAACAAAGACACGGAGACGCTGGCCGACTTTTCGCAACGTCTCTTCGCGTTTGTGGAAGCCAATCAGGTCGAGAAACTGATCTTCGACCTGCGGCTGAATCGCGGCGGCAACGGCATGCTCCTGCGCCCGCTCGTCACCGGGATCATCAAATCCAAACTCAATCAACCGGGCAAGCTGTTTGCGATCATCGGGCGCAGCACATGGTCGGCCTCGCAATTCCTGCTCAACGATCTGGAGGAGTTTACGAACGTGCTGTTCGTCGGAGAACCTTCGGGGTCGAAGGGGAACATCTACGGCGACTCGCGCAAGATCACGCTTCCGCACAGCGGCATCAGCGTGCGCGTCTCGGTTTATTACTGGCAGGACTGGCCGCCGTGGGACACGCGCCAGTGGACGCCGCCCGACCTCTCGGCGGAACTCTCTTCCGAGGACTACCGCGCCAACCGCGACCCCGCGATGCAGGCCATCGTCAACTACGCCCCGCGCCAAAAGCTCACGGCCATTCTGGACGAGGCATTGACCGAGGGCGGCGTCGAGATGGCCGTCAAGAGATTCCGCGAATTCAAGGCCGAACCGCTCAACAAGTACGTCGCCACGGAAGAGCCGCTGCTGATCGCGGGGCAGCGTTTGTTGAATGAGAAGAAACCGGAACTCGCGCTCGCGCTCTTCAAGCTGAACGCCGTGGAACACCCACGCTCCTTCCGCACCTACCACGCGCTCGGCGAGGCTTACTTCAGGATCGGTGACAAAGAGCAGGCCATCGGGAATTTCGTGAAATCTTTGGAGTTGAACCCGAGGAATTACGACGTGTCCCAACGGCTGAAACAGGCGAGACAAAAGTGATGCGCGTTTCGGAGGTGAAGGGAGGTGGGGCGGCGTCGGCGTTGGCTCTCGCGCCGCGCCCGCCTCGCTCACTTGATCTGTAAATCAAACGGCAGCATCGCCATCGTCTCGCCGCGTTTCATGTTTTCGAGGATGGAGAGATAGCGCAGGGCGCGGCGCATATCGGCGGGCAAGGCCGATTCAATCGCGGCGCGTCGCTCTCTGGCCTTAATGCTCGACACGTCTTCGTCGCCATCGCCCATCCACTGTTGCAGGAGCGTGCGCGGCGCGGGAAACACGACGCGGCGCACGCCTTTGTCGGCGGGGATATTCGCCAGCCCTTTGGCGATCTCGACGGCCTTGTCCAGCCCGCCGAACTCGTCTACCAGCCCGCGCTCTCTGGCCTGCGTGCCAGTCCAGACGCGCCCCTGCGCGATGGAGTCAATGTACTCCACGTCGCGCCCGCGCCCGCGCGCCACCTTCGGCAGAAAGTCGTCGTAATAAAAACTCTTCATCATCCCTTCAAACTTGGCGCGCTCGTCGGCGTTGAACGGCTCGGTCTCGCGGAACATCCCGGCCTGCTTGCCGCGCAGGACATACTCGTTGTTGACGCCGATCCAATCGTAGAAACCTTTGACGACGGGCTTGCCCGCGTAGACGCCGATTGAGCCGGTGATGGTTGAAGGCTGGGCGACGATCTTGTTCGCCGTCGCTGAGATGTAATAGCCGCCCGAAGCCGCCACGTCGCCCATCGAGACGACGACCGGCTTCTTCGTCTCCCTGCGGACGCGCATGATCTCGCTGTACACCTCGTGCGACCCCACCGGGCTGCCGCC
>DASPJG010000120.1:0-2451 GCA_035628755.1 Pyrinomonadaceae bacterium | reverse complement strand
GCAATGCGATGGTGGCGGCCTTGCCGCACCTCGACGCTTACCGCGACGTGCTGCACATCACGCACCAGACGGGCAAACTCGATTTCGAGACGGTGCGCAAGGGTTACGAGGAAGCGGGTTGGGCGGGGCGCGCGGAAGTGCGCGAGTACATAGACGACATGGTGGCGGCGTTCGCCGCCGCCGACCTGATCGTCTCGCGCGCCGGGGCGACGACGGCTGCGGAGTTAATGGCGGCGGGCAAGACGGCGATCATGATCCCGCTCCCCGGCCAACTCGAACAGCGTCGCAACGCAGAAGTGTTGCAGGAGGCAAACGCCGCACGCATGATCCTGCAAGAGCAACTGACGGGCGAGGGGTTGGCGCGAGAGATCGCCGCGCTCGTCAAAGACCCCGCCGAGATCACGCGGCGTGAAGAGGCGAGCCGCAAACTCGCCAAACCGGACGCGGCGGGCGCGACCGTCGAGTTGATTGAGAAATTAGTGAGCGGTAAGCAGTGACAATAGATAGCAACCAATGAAGCTCTTAAATTTAAAACTGCTGACGGCTCACGGCTCACGGCTCACTATGGATTGAAGATGTTCCATCGCATCAAACACGTTCATCTGGTTGGCATCGGCGGGATCGGCATGTCCGGTATCGCGGAGGTGTTGTGCAACCTCGGGTTCCGCGTGTCAGGTTCAGACATGAGGCGTTCGGGCGTGACGGAGCGTTTGGAAGGGCTGGGCGTTGATTTCTATGAGGGACACCGGGCGGAGAACGTGGGCGACGCGCAGGTGGTGGTTCGTTCGACCGCTGTGCGCGACAACAACCCGGAGTTGATAGAGGCGCGCGAGCGTTCCGTTCCGGTCATCGCGCGGGCGGAGATGCTGGCCGAGTTGATGCGGCTCAAGCGGGACACGGTGGCCGTCGCAGGCTCGCACGGGAAGACGACGACCACTTCGATGATCGGAATGATTTTAGGCGCGGGCGGACTCGACCCGACGGTCGTCGTCGGCGGCGTGGTCGGCGCATTCGGGTCGAACGCGCGGCTGGGCAAGAGCGAGTTGATGGTGGTCGAAGCGGACGAGAGCGACCGGTCGTTTCTCATGCTCGCGCCGACCTTCACGGTCGTGACGAACATTGATCGCGAGCACATGGATTACTACCGCGACATGGAAGACATGCAGGACTGCTTTATCAGGTTCGTCAACAAAGTGCCGTTCTACGGCGCGTCCGTGCTGTGTCTCGACGACCCTTACGTGCAGGCGGTGATCCCGCACGTCAAACGCCGCCGCATCACTTACGGCTTGAGCGCGCAGGCAGATGTTTCGGCGCACGGCATACGCTTCGACATTCCGTTCGGCTCGCGCTTCACGGTCTGGCGCGGGCAGGAGGTGATGGGGGAAGCGAGTTTGCGCGTGCCGGGTTTGCACAACGTCTACAACGCGCTGGCGGCCATCGCGATCAGCTTCGAGTTGGAAGTGCCGTTTGAAAAGACCGTCGAGGGGCTGGGCGCGTACACGGGCGTCAACCGCCGCTTTCAGTTCAAGGGCGAGGCGCGGGGCGTGCTCGTCGTGGATGACTACGGGCATCACCCGACGGAGATTCGCGCGACGCTGGCCGCCGCCAAGATCGGATCGTCAGGCCGACGCATGGTCGTCCTCTTTCAACCGCACCGCTACACGCGGACGCAGGATCAGATGGACGAGTTCGCGCGCTCGTTCAACAACGCCGACGTGCTGCTCGTGACGGACATCTACGCGGCGAGCGAAGACCCGATTCCCGGCGTGACGGCGGAGGCTCTGGTCGAGTCGGTGAAACGCTACGGCCACAAGAACACTTTCTACGTCGGCTCGCTCGAAACCGCCGTCAAAGCCCTGCTCAGCGAGGCGCACAACGGCGACATGGTGATCACGCTCGGCGCGGGCAACGTCTATCGCGCGGGCGAAGAGTTGATCGAACTGCTCAGCAAGAACGGCAACGGCATCGGTGAAGCGACCGGCGACGGCAGATGACAATCATGTCCACGATGACGCAAAGCACGATCAGTTCCGGCGAGCGCGACGCGTTGATTGAAGAGATCGCGGCCAGAGTGGGCGTGCGTGCGGAGCGCGGGCGGCGTTTTGCCGAGTTGACGAGTTTGCGCGTCGGCGGTGCGATTGACTGGGTGTTGTCGCCGGAGACGGAAGAAGCGGCGGCGGCGGTCGCGGGTGAGTTGGAAGCCGCAGGGATCGCGTGGCGCGTGCTCGGCGCGGGCAGCAACGTGCTGGCCGACGACGAGGATCATCACTATGTCGTCGTGAGCATGCGCGAGGTGAAAGGCACGGCGTTGTTCGAGGGCGAGCGTGTGAGCGTGAGCGCGGGCTATTCGCTGCCGCGCCTGTGCGTGGACGCGGCGCGGCGCGGGCTGGCCGGAATCGAGGGCTTGGGCGGCATCCCCGGCACGGTCGGCGGCGCGCTCTGGATGAACGC
>DASPJG010000119.1:0-2279 GCA_035628755.1 Pyrinomonadaceae bacterium | reverse complement strand
GCCCGGGGGGCCGCCCGTGCCGACGGTCGGGGCGGTGTTCCGCGGGTCGTCCGCCGGGCGCAACGTCTGGGCCGACGCGACGGCACAGAGCACCAAAGTGAGCATCAGAGCCGACGCTCTTCTCGCGAGTCTCATCGCATTCCTCCTGCGAAATGAGTAATGTAATTTTGCGGGAAGGGGCGACCGCAAATCCTTTGAAGCCCGACGGCGGGCACCGGCCCGACACGTCTTCAAGGGGCGCGGACGCTCCAACTACAAGCGTACACCACCGTGTCAAAGAAACTGCTACCGCCCTCGATCTGTAACGCTTGTGTAGCTGGAGCGGAGCAGCGAGAGGAGCCGGACACTCTAGAGCGCCCGCAGGGTACTTAAACCTTACCTCTTCGCGCCTCTCAACTGTTTTCTTTTTGCTTGCTGGCAGCGCTTCTCTGCTTATACGAAAACAGGCGCGGCGCTGTCAATGCCGGGAGTTCGCGAACCCGAAGCGACCCGAGAATTCAGACAATCCGACAGATGGCTCTGAGTAGCAAATCCCGGCAGAGACTACTCCACCTCGCCGCGGAAATCAAGACTTTTTCGCCACTTAGCCCGAAAAAACCGGACACAAATTTGTCACGCGTAGATGCCGCGCATACGCGTGTCGTAGGCCACGCGGTCGATGGCGAGCATGTAGGCGGCGGTGCGCGTATCGACGTTGTGGCGCTCGGCGTACTTGACCAGTTCGTTGAAGCTGGCGACCATCACGCCCTGAAGGCGTTCGTTCACCTGATCCTCCGACCAGAAGTAGCCGATCCTGTCCTGCACCCATTCGAAGTAGGAGACGGTGACGCCGCCGGCGTTGGCGAGGATGTCGGGGATGACGAAAATCCCTTTCCTTTGAAGGATTTCGTCGGCCGCGGCCGTGGTCGGGCCGTTCGCGCCCTCCGCGAGCACCTTGCACTTGATCCGCTCGGCGTTGTCCGATCTGATCTGGTTCTCGGTCGCGGCGGGCACGAGCACGTCGCACTCGATTTCGAGCAAATCCTCGTTCGAGACGTGCTCGACGTTCGGGAAATCCTCGAACGAGCGGGTCGAGCGGAGGTGTTTGAGCGCCGCGTTGATGTCGATGCCTTCGGGGTTGTGAATGCCGCCGTTGATGTCGGAGATGGCGATGACCTTGTAGCCGGCCTCGTGCATCAGTTGCGCGCCGATGCCGCCGACGTTGCCCGACCCTTGGACGACGACGCGCGTCTGCGGCGGCGTCATGCCGAGCCGCTTGATGGCCTCGTTGACGACGAAGAGGACGCCCCTGCCCGTCGCCTCGCGCCGCCCCTTCGAGCCGCCCAGGGCGACGGGCTTGCCCGTGACGACGGCGTTGACGGTGTGGCGCGCGTGCATGGAATAGGTGTCCATGATCCACGCCATCGTCTGCTCGTTGGTGTTCATGTCGGGCGCGGGCACGTCCTTGTCCGGGCCGATGATGTCGATCAACTCGGCCGCGTAGCGGCGCGTCATGCGTTCGAGTTCGCCCTGCGACATCTGCTGCGGGTCGCAGACCACGCCGCCCTTCCCGCCGCCGAACGGGACGTTGACGACCGCGCACTTCCAAGTCATCCACGCGGCCAGCGCCCGCACCTCGTCGATGGTCACGTCGGGCGCGTAGCGGATGCCGCCCTTGGCCGGCCCGCGCGCGAAGTTGTGCTGGACGCGGTAGCCCTCGAAGACCTGGATGCGGCCCGAATCCATGCGGACGGGGATGTAGACTTTCAACTCGCGGTTCGGGACGCGCAGGACGGCGTAGAGATCGGGTTCGAGGTTCAGCAACTCCGCCGCGCGGTCGAAGCGCGACATCATCGACTCGAACGGGTTGGTCTCCTTGTCTTCCTGCCGCAGTTCGTCTTCAATCATCGTGGCCATCACTCATCTCCAATCGCGTGACAGGTAAACCGCGGCAGGTGACAGGTAAAGATATTTCTTGTCACGGCTTACGGTTTATCCGTCACGGTTTTTATGACTTCGTTCATCGCGCCCGCACGGTAGCCGTGCAGATCGAGGGTGACGTAGCGGAAGCCGAGTGCGCGGAATCTTTGGGCGAGTTCGTCGGCGACGCGGCGGTCTAGCGCGCGGTCGAGTTCGGCGGGCGCGACTTCGAGCCTGACCAATTCGTTGTGGTGGCGGACGCGGAACTCGCGGAAGCCTAAACGTCGCATGATCTCTTCGCCGGTCTCGACCTCGCGCAGCCGGCGGATCGTGACCTGCGTGCCGTAGGCGAGGCGCGAAGAGAGGCAGGGCGAGGCGGG
>DASPJG010000118.1:0-14707 GCA_035628755.1 Pyrinomonadaceae bacterium | reverse complement strand
GCGCCGCCCGCGCCGAGTTCTTTCGCAACCGCCGCCTTCACTTCTTCGGCCTGATGCCCGACGACGATGTGGACGGGGCGACCTTCTTTGACGATCGCGGCGGCGGTGTGGCAGACGTGCGCGATGAGCGGGCGGCCTCCGAGTTGGTGCAGGACTTTGGCCGTGCGCGAGTGCATTCGCGTGCCGAGCCCGGCGGCAAGGATGAGCACGTCGAGCGGCGCGCTCGTCGCGGATGTCGCGGGCGTCGTGTTCGTCACAGTCGTCGGCGTCGCGGGCGACGTTGGTGTTCCCTGCGTTCCCTGTGTGTTAGGCGGCGGCTGTTTGTCCATTATGTTCTCAAGCGTTCAGGCGAGACTGTGAAAGGGACGAGACGCGGCGATGGCTGTGGCCGATGCCTGTTCGTAACAGGCGACGATGACGCGCGCCAGCTTTTCCGGGCTGTGGCGCACCTTCTCACCCTCATCGAGCAGGTCGGCGCGGATGATCTCGGCCTCGTGGCTGAACTCTTCTTCAAAAAGGTGGTCGGTCAGGCCGATCTGGTGCGCCCCCTCGGCGCGGTAACGCGCGGCCTGCTCATCGCTGATGAGCCGGTTGTTGACGATAACGTAATCGAAGTTAATAGCGGGCGCGTAATGCTTCACGGTCTGCAAGTGCTGGCGCGCGGTGTAGCCGTCGGTCTCGCCCGGCTGCGTCATCAAGTTGCAGATGAAAATCTTGACGGCCTCGGATTCGCCGATGGTTTCGGCAACACGCGAGACGAGCAGGTTCGGAAGGATGCTGGTATAGAGCGACCCCGGCCCGACCGTGATGATATCGGCGGCGCGCAGGGCGGAGAGCGCTTCGGGCAGGGGGAGGCATTGTTCCGGTTCGAGGCGCAGGCGGCGAATCTTGCCCTGCGAGGCGGTGATGTTGGTTTCGCCGAAGACTTCCCTGCCGTCTTCGAGTTCGGCGACGAGGCGCACGTCGTTCAGGGTGGCGGGGTAGATGCGCCCCTTGCTGGCAAGCACTTCGGAGGAGAGGCGGACAGCCTCCGTGAAATCGCCGGTCACGTCCGTGAGGGCGGCGAGGAAAAGATTGCCGAAGCTATGGCCGCCGAGGTCTCCCTCACCCCGAAAACGATAACGGAAGAGACGACCCATCAGCGTCGAATCTTCCGAGAGCGCGACCATGCAGTTGCGTATGTCGCCCGGCGGGAGAATTTGCAGTTCGTCGCGCAGACGCCCGCTGCTGCCGCCGTCGTCCGAGACGGTGACAATGGCGGCGAGCGCGTCGAGCCATTGCCCGCCGCCGTCGCGCTTGTCCACAAGTTGCTTCAAACCGGACAGCACGGTCGAGAGACCCGTGCCGCCGCCGATGGCAACCAGTTTCAAACCGCGCTCTGTCCCGGACACGTGCAAACTCTCGCCCCTCCCCGCTCTATGCGACGGCAAATTGACCGTGCGCTTTGAAATCATACTCAAAAGCCGGAGGCTTTCAAAGCGGCGCGTCGGAAATGGAATGTGATTAGCAAACGGGGAGACCGCCGCCGGTAGCGACGACTAGAGACGGGACGCGAAGATGAGCCGCTCGTATTCCGGCTCATTGCGCAGGGGCACAAGGTCTAGATCGTGTTGCGCGCGGACGCGCAGATTGGGTTGCAGTTCGAGGGCGCGCCCCAGCGATTGCAGGGCGGATTCCAGCGCGCCGAGACGCGCGCGCGTGGCCGCCAAGCCATAGTGAATATGCGCGGCTGCGGCGTCGCGTTTGAGCGCGCGCTCGAACATCTCCTGCGCCGCGACAAAATCGCCGCGATTGAGTTCGATCACGCCGCGGTCATACAGTTCCTCGGCGTTGCGCGGCATCGCGCTCTCCGAACGCATCCGCGCTTCTGCGATGGCGAGATAAGTGCGTGCGCGCGCCGTGACTTCGGCCACGCCCGAATGCTGCTCGATGAGCGCGCGAAACAACAGGCGCGCCTCGGAGAAACGACCGCGCACAAACTCTTTATGCGCACGCTCGAAGGCGCGCAAGGCTGCGGCCTCATCCAGCGTCGGCTGGCGCGGTGGCGGTGCGGGCGGACGCGCGGCGGGCTTGCCCGTCGTCGTGCGAGCCGGTTGCTTTTTCGCGGCGGCGTGGGGCGCGGGGACGTTATTGCGTTTGGCTGTTTTCGCGGCGGTTTTTGTCGCCGGGCGCGCCGCAGTCTTTGTCGTGGTTTTTGCAGCGGTTTTACTTTTCGCGGCGGTCGCCGCGCGCGGCTTCGCGCTCACGGCTTTGGGACGCGCAGCCGGTTTGGCCTTCGCGGTCGAAGCGGCGCGGGGACTCTTTTTCGTGGATTTCGCGGCTGAAGTAGCCGCCGTCTTGTTATTCGTGGCTTTGCGGACAGGGGCTTTCTCCGCCCCGGAGCGTTTGGCGAGCGGCTTCGGTTGCGTCGCGGTCTTCGCGCCCAACTTGCGATTTTTGGCTGTCGCAGCGTTAGAGCCGCTACGCGTGACCGGGCGGGAGGATGGCCTTTTCGTGCTCTTGCTGACAGATTCGCTCATGCGAAGCTCCATTATCAAAATGACTCCCGTTTCAAGCCAAGAAACGCCCGTAGTTTAACATAGCCTGCCGCATAAATCAACGTGGTAGTGTAAGTTGCGGGCATCAGAGGGCTTTCGCGGAGGAGCGTCGGGAGCGACCAACAAAGAAAAACAGTTGATGTTCTTGAAGGCGTTATGTTAGAGTCCAAAAGGAGTTGCGCCCCTCGTGCGACCCTTAAGGGATGGGGGCAAAGTTATCTGGCCAGCACTCGAACTCCTTTAAGATGTTAGGCTTAAGTTTTAATCGCGACTCTCGATAGCGGCCTCAGACCATCCCACCTTAGTGACTCTCCAATAGAGAAAGCGCCTGCACTAATGACAGACACTCCTATGATCATGCGTGAGCAACAGTACGAGCGGATTGTGTCTGTTTTACACAAGCTGCGCGCTGAATCGCTCTCTCGTGTGGTCTTCCTCGTGGACAAAAACGGCCAGCCGATAGCGGTGCAGGGAGACGTGAGCAATATTGACACGACCAGTCTCGCCTCGCTTGCCGCCGGGAACGTCGCGGCGACCGGTGGCATGGCGCAACTCATTGGCGAGAAAGAGTTTCCCACGCTTTCGCACGAAGGCGAGCGGGAGAGCATCCACATCTGCATCATCGGGCGGACGCTCCTTGTCGTCGTCTTCGACGACCGTTCCAGTCTCGGTCTGGTCAAATTGCGCGTCAAGCAGGCTTCGCGCGAACTGGCCGCAATTTTTGAGGATGTCGAACGCGATTCGTTGCAAAAGCGGGAGCAGGACGACTCACTTTTCGCCGGCATCACGGACGATGATATTGACAGCTTATTCAATTAGTGACGGCTGACGGGTGACATGAAACTCTCTTGTCCGGTCACCCGTCGCCCGTCGCCCGTCACTTAAAAGCCATGACGTTTATTAATTACGCTTCACGCGAAATCAATTGCAAGATCGTCTACTACGGGCCGGGATTGTGCGGCAAGACGACCAACCTGCAATACATCTACGACTCTACCGCGCCCGCCTCGAAAGGCAAATTGATCAGCCTCGCGACCGAAACCGACCGCACGCTCTTCTTCGACTTCATGCCGCTCGAACTCGGCACGGTGCGCGGCTTCAAGACCCGCTTTCACCTCTACACAGTTCCCGGCCAGGTCTTCTACGACGCCTCGCGCAAGCTTATCCTCAAAGGCGTTGACGGCGTCGTCTTCGTCGCCGACAGCCAGGAAGAGCGCATGGACGCCAACATCGAAGCTCTCTACAACCTCGAAGAGAATCTCAAGGCCAACGGCTACGATTTGTTGAAACTGCCTTACGTCCTTCAACTCAACAAGCGCGACCTGCCCAATGTCATTCCCCCCGACGAACTCGTGAACGAACTGCGCCGCAAGGACGAGGCCGTCCACGAAGCGGTCGCCTACAAGGGCATCGGCGTCTTCGACACGCTCAAATCCGTCGCCAAGCAAGTGCTGACCGAACTGCGCAAAGGCTAGACCCTCCCGGCTCGTCATCCCCAAGCACCCGAAACAAAAAACAAGAGGCCGCGTGGACTTATTGCCACGCGGCCTCTTAATTTGCCCCGGACGCGAATTGCAACCCTTGCCTTTACGAACTCAGGCCGGAGTTGTTGCTATTTCAAGGTCAACGCCTGCGCCTGAACTGCGGCGTCCAACAGGCTGGTGACATCTTGCAGCGTGACCGTGCCGTAGTACCAGGAGCCTGCGGCGGCAGCTTCGGCGTAGACGGCCTTGTAGATGTCGTAGTAGCTGCGCTGGCCGTCCACGAAGTTGAAAACTTCGTCGCGCATGAGACCGTGGAGGCCGGTGCGGACGCGTACCTTGTCGCGGTTCTCAAAATAGGCTTTGATGGCGGCGTTCTGCGGAATCTTTCTCGCCGCCGCAGTTTCTTCGCCACTCAACTTGACGGGGGCGGGGCGCGCGCCGCGCAGTTGCGTGTAATAAGTTTCGAGGTCGGAGGTCAACTGCGCGCCGTGACGCTTCATGTTCGCGGCCAGTTCGACGAGCGACGCGGCGGCCTTGCTGCCCGGCGTGGTGAAGACGCGGATGGTATTGAGGGCGCGTTGTTCGCGCAGGACGCCCTGCTCGATGAGGTAGTTGGCTTCCTTCCAGTTGTCGCCCGCCGACGCGGCGGTATTGCTGTCCTTGAGCAGGTTCATAGCAACGCGCAGGTCGCCCGCGAGCCGCTTCGTGCCCTGCGCGTAGGTTTCGGCGGCGAGCGTGGGCACGTCGCGCTCGGTGGCGCGCGCGAGGAAGTAGGTGATTGAGCCGATGATGAAGTTGTTGCGGCGCAACTGGGTTTGATCGATCTGGTCGAGGTCGTCGTCGGACGAGTGGATGTAGTCGTCGTCCCAGTTAATCAGCGCGACGGCGGGCGTGTTGATGGGGCCGTCGAGAAACGTCATGTGGTCGGATGATCCGAACCAGGGGACGAAGCGCGCGTTGTAGCCTTGCCGCGAGCCGCGCGTCGAGTAGAGCGGGCGCGTGTGCGGGCGCGGCAGCCCGCCCTGACGGCTGGCGGCGAGAAAGCCGTTGTTGGTGTTGATGACGTATTGCCCGATTGATTCAAAAATCGCATCGAGGTAAGAGGTGCGCGAGTGTGGGGCGAAGATGAGATGCTGGACGCGGCTGCCCAACGCCTGATCCGCGCCGGTCATGTCCTGATGAACGTTGGCGAGAAATTTTTTCGGCTCGTCGGGGTTGTCCTGAAAGTAGCGATACTCGGAATAGATTTCGTCCGTCCACCAGAAACGTATGTCGCGCAGGGGGCGCGGCATCTTGCCCTCCGCGATCAGCTTGTTGTAGGTGCGCGCGAGTTCGAGGAGGTTGCCGCAGCCGCTCCCGTCGTCGTTGGCCGAGCCTTGTTCTTCTTGCAGGTGCGCGGTGAGGATGATCTGCTGGTCGCGGATCGAACTGCCGCGAATCCAACCTTCGACAAAGCCGGTGCGTCCGGGCGCGGGGCTGATGTCTGTGTCGACTTTCGCCCGTAGGACAACGCGACCGCCCTTCGTGCTTCGCCCCGTGCCGAAATAGTCCTGCATGTTGTTGGTGGCGAGGATGCGGCGCAACGTGTCGCCTTTGCGCGGCGAGAGGGCGAAGGCGAAAGTGCCCTGCTTGCCCGCGGGCGGCGTCGCGCCGATACGCGTCCAGGCGATCTGGTCTGGAAAATCGAGCGGGTTTTTACTCTCGGTCGTGGTGTAGGTGACGACGCCGAGCGCGCCGCGCGCATAGACGGCGTTCTGGACAGCCGCGCCCGGCTGCGCGCTCGTCAAGACGATCTTTCCCTTCACGTCCAAGCCCTTGAGATTCTCGACCGAGGCGTCGCCGATGTAGACGAGTTCAGCCGTCACGTCGGCATCGTGGCTGCCGTCGGCGAGATAGACGGCGTGCTCGCCGATGTCCGCGAGTTTGAGTTCGACGGGTTCGGTCATCCAGAGTTCGGCGGCGCGCGCCGTGTAGTTGACGCCGGGCAAAGGCTGCTCGATGAAACGCACGTCTTCGAGTCCGGCCTCTTTCGCGGCCTTGACGACATACTCGGCGGCTTTGAAATAACCCTCCATGCCCGAATCACGATGCCAGTGCGTGAGCCAGCGGATGTGCTCGAAGGCGCGGTCGCCGGAGATTTCATTCGAGAGCATGCGAATTTCGCCGTCCGACAGAAACGGCGTCGTCTGCGCACGGACGAGCGGCGCGAGCGGCACGAACGCGACGGCGCACAACAGCAGTAAGGCGGCAAATTTTCTTTTCAACATAACAACTCCTTCGGAACGAATGATGAACACGGGAACGGCGGCAATCAGTTGTTCAACCACTTCATTTAGTAGCTCGCGTGGTTGCCCCAAGCGACTGACAACCAGCCAAGAACAATCCTCATTCATCATTCAACATTGCTTTTAGTTCTCTTTCCATTCCGGGATGCGTCCCGGGGTGTGGGGTGCGCCAGCGGCTTCCATCGCCTTTTCCAATCTGGCGAGGTCGCCTTCGATGAGAGCGCGCAGGCGCGCGAGCACCGTCTCGAACTCCTGCGCGGCGACGGCGTACTGCGCGACGTGCGTACCCGTCGGGCGGGCGATTGCCATGCGCTGCTCGCCGACGATCTGGCCAACGCGGTCGTTAATCGAAGGAGGCGTGTTCTGGTTGCGCGCGCGCAGCACAGTGTCGCCGCGCAGAGCGCGCAGGATTTCGTTGACGCGCAGGTCAATCGCCGCGGCGTCGTCCAACAACTTGTCGCCCGCCGACGGCGTATCGAGCAGTGCGCGGCGAATCGTGGCGAGTCGCGGCTTGAGCGAGTTGGCGGTTTCGAGCGCGCCCGCCACGGCGCGTTGGAGGCGCGCGACCTTCTGTTGAAACTCGACGAGCGCGGCGCGATCCGCCGCCGACATGCCGGACTGCCCTTCGACCACGACGTTGAACGTTTGCGGCGCGCCGAGCGGCGTCAACACCCCGCCCACGCGCTTCGCCATCGAAACTTTATACGCGCCGGGCATGACGAGTGGCCCCGCCGGGGCTTCAAAGAACGGGTCGGCTTCCGCGCCGGGCGCGGGCGGCGTAGAAAGGGTCGGCGAGGGCGAACGCAAGTCCCACGTCACGCGCTGCATGCCCGCCGTGACCGCGCCCGTCAGCCGACGCACGACGCGCCCCGACGCATCCGCCACCGTCAGGATGATGACGGGCGGTTCTTCCTCTTCCTCCGCGCGCAAATCTTCGCCCGTCGGGAGCGGCACGGCGGCATTGCGCTTTTCGGCTTCCTTCTCCGCTTCCTGCCGTCGAACCTTGCGCGTCTTGATCGTCTCTTTCAGATAGTAGGTGAAGGTCGCGCCGAAGGGCGGGTTCTCCGCCGTGTAAAAAGACTCGCCCTGAAAAACCTTGCCGCGCCCGCCCAAAGGCTGCGACTGGATGTACATGAGCGCGTCTTTGACGGGGAACAAAAAGCTCTCGCCCCTGAGCATCTCGGCTGAGACGAGGCGCAGCGGCGCGTAGTTGTCGAGCACGTAGATGCCGCGCCCGAACGTGCCGACGACGAGATCGTTTTCGCGTCGCTGGACGGCGAGGTCGCGCACGGCAATCGTCGGGAAATTGCCCTTGAGTTGCACCCACTTCGCGCCGCCGTTCACTGAAAAGAAGACGCCGAACTCCGTGCCCGCGAACAGCAGGTTCGGATTGACATGGTCTTCCGCAACGGCGAGCACGGGGCCGTTTGCGGGCAGGTCGCCTTTGAGCGAAACCCAGGTGCGCCCCGCGTCCGTTGACTTCAAAAGATACGGGGCGAAGTCTGCGTTCCAGTGGTTGTCGAAAGAGGCGTAAACCGTGTTCGCGTCGTGGTTGGAGGTGACAATGCGCGAGACGTAGGCCATGTCGGGCACGCCGGGAAACCTGTCGATCTTGCGCCAGTTGCGCCCGCCGTCTTCCGTCACCTGAACCAAACCGTCGTCGCTGCCGACGTAGATCAAGCCCTCTTTCAGTTGCGACTCGGCAAGCGCGGAAGCGTTGCCATAAAACGCCGTCGAGGCATGACGCGCGACCGCATCCACGCCCCACACCCTGCCCATCACGGGCAGCTTGTCGCGGTCGAGAGCGCGCGATAGTTCGCCGCTCACGACTGTCCAACTATCGCCACGGTCGTCCGAGCGATAGAGACGATTGGCGGCGAAGTAGAGGCGCGTGTGGAGGTGCGGGCTGATGATGAAGGGCACGTCCCAGTTGAGGCGCAGGGGGTCTTCGCCGCGCCCGACCGCAGGCTGGATGCCGACGCGTTCGCCCGTGCGCTTGTCGAAGCGGGCGAGGCCGCCGTGTTGATATTCGGCATAGATGATGTTCGGGTCGGTGGGGTCAACCTGCGAGCGGAAGCCATCGCCGCCCTGCGTGACGAACCAATCGGCGTTCGTGATGCCGGACGCGCTGCGCGTGCGCGCCGGGCCGCCGACGCTGAAGTTGTCCTGCGTGCCGCCGTAGACGTTGTAGAAGGGGACGGCGTTGTCGGTCGTCACGTCGTAAAACTGCGTGATCGGCAGGTTCTCCACGAAGTCCCACGTCGCGGCGCGGTCGTAGGATTCGTAGACGCCGCCGTCCGAGCCGATGAGGTAGTGGTTCGTGTTGTCGGGATCAATCCAGAGAAAGTGATTGTCAACGTGCTTCGAGCGTTCGCCGAGACGCTGCAAAGTCCTGCCGCCGTCATTCGAGACCATCGCGAAGACGTTCATCACGTAGATGCGATCAAGCTCTTTCGGGTCGGCGTAGATTTGCGAGTAGTACATCGCCGTCGTGTCGAACTCGTTCCGGCGTTCCCAGTTGCCGCCACGGTCGGTCGAGCGAAAGATGCCGCCCTTTTTGTCAGCCGCTTCGACCGTCGCATAGATGACGTTCGTGTCAACGGGCGAGATGGCGAGGCCGATGCGCCCGATGTCGGAAGTGGGCAGGCCGCGCGTGAGCTTGCTCCACGTCGCGCCCGCGTCGGTGGATTTGTAGAGCGCGCTTTCAGGCCCGCCGTTGATCATGGTGAAGACGTGGCGGCGGCGTTGATAAGCGGCGGCGTAGAGCGTGTCGGGGTTGTTCGGATCGATGACGACATCCGTGACGCCCGTGTTCTCGCTGATCTTCAAAATCTGCTTCCACGTCTGGCCGTTGTCCGTCGTCTTGTAGAGACCGCGTTCGCCGCCCGCGCCCCAGAGCGGCCCCTGCGCGGCGACGTAGACGATGTTCGAGTCGCGCGGGTCGAGGACGATGCGCCCGATGTGCTCGGAAGTTTTCAGCCCGACGTTTTTCCAATTGCGCCCGCCGTCGTCCGAGCGATAGACGCCGTTGCCGTAAGAGACGCTGCGCTGGCTGTTGTTCTCGCCCGTGCCGACCCAGACCGTGAGCGGGTTTTTCGGGTCGAGCGTGACGACGCCGATTGAGTAAGAGCCTTCGTTGTCGAAGACGGGCGTCCAGGTCGTGCCCGCGTTGATGGTCTTCCAGACGCCGCCCGAGGCTGCGGCGACGTAATAACGGCTCTTGTCTTTCGGGTCGACGGCGATGCCGACGACGCGCCCGGAGGTGAAGGCCGGGCCGATGAGACGCATGCGAAGCCCTGCGAAGGTCGGCGCGGACATCGGGTCGGCAGGCTTCTTAGCCTCTTCTGCTTTCTTCGTCTCGTCCGGTTTAGCCTTCTCGGCCTCGGCCTTCTTCGCATCGTCTTGCCGGGCGCGCTCGATGGCGTCTTTCTCCGTCTGCTTCTCTTCCTGCGCGCGCGGTGCGGGCGCGAGCGTGGAGATGAGAAGCGCGAGCAGGCAGAGGCGCAGGAAGGCGATAGGGAGCAGTTTCTTAATCGTGACGTTTGGGCGCATGCGGGTGGTTTCTCCTGAGTGAACGGGCGATGTTGCAGTATTACGCAGCGAGCGGAAGTTTGTTGCAGGAACGCGCCGATGCCGGGGCGACCGGCGCGCGGCTTGAGCCACAACGATTCCGTGGCAGCATGAGAAATTCTTTCGGGAAAACAACAGAGTTAGAAACGGCTGAATGGCAAGCGAAAAATATCACTACCCGCTCCCGACGCGCAATGCACGGCGGTCTCAACACGAACACTGGCCGGAGGCAGACGCGCCGCTCTCGCGCGAGCCGCAAAGTTCTGCGCGCGGGGCTGACGGCGCGGCGTGCGGGAGCGGTTGCCATGCCCCGCCGCAGCCGCTCGCGCACAGAGATTGTTGCGGCGATCTTCACGGGCGATGTTATGATGATGTCGCCGCGAGACGGCGGCCTTTCCCCTGTTTACGTCCCCTTGAGCATCGCCGCCGGTTACGGTTCGACCGGCGCGAACAGTCCCGACACCTTTTGCATAAGGAGACTTGACGAGCATGGAAGGTTTAAGAGACAAAGCCTCGTCGCTGTTGCGCGAGTATGTGACAGAGCGGCGCAACGCGCGTCGCCGCAACGCGCGCTACGCCGCACGCATCCCGTTCAACGTCTCGATTGCCGACCCGAAGCGCGGCGGCGCGGCCAGCGTTAAGCCCGCCGCCTCTCTCGCGGGGCGCACGCGCGACCTCGGCGAGGGCGACCTCAATCTGATCGTGCCTTCCACCCGCATCGGCGGCGACTACATCACGCTCAAAGAAAATAAACTGTCCATCACGCTCGAACTTCCGTCCGGCGCGGTCAATTTGATCGCCACGCCCGCACGCTTCGAGCAACTCGACGGAGAGGGCGGGGGCGAGGGTTATCTCGTCGGCGTGCGCATCGAAGAAATGAGTGATGACGACCGCGAACTCTACTTGGCGCACCTGCGCACGCTCCCGCAGGCCGACCGGCGCAGGGACAGGCTCCACCTCCGCGAAGCCTAGCGGGTAGGGTCGAATCTTTAGCTAAGCGAAAAAGCATCCCCGGCGTTTGAAACTGAACTTTAAGTTTCGCCCGCCGGGGATGCTTTTTCGCTTGCGCGACGAAGGGTTACTTATCGAGGCCGAGTTGCTGCAAGATGAAGGCGTAGTCGAAGGCCGTCTCGCGCAGGGCGTCGTAGCGGCCTGACGCGCCGCCGTGTCCCGCGCCCATGTTGATCTTCATCAGGAGCGGGTTTTTGTCGGTCTTCATCGTGCGCAGTTTGGCGACGTACTTCGCAGGCTCCCAGTACATCACCTGACTGTCGTTCAGGGAAGTTTTGACGAGCATCGCCGGGTACGCTTTGGCCTCGATGTTGTCGTAGGGGCTGTACGACTTCATGTAGGCATAAGCCTCTTTCTCGTTCGGGTTGCCCCATTCGAGATACTCCTGCACCGTCAGCGGGAGCGACGCGTCCATCATCGTGTTGATGACATCAACGAAGGGCACGTAGGAGACGATGGCCTTGAAGAGATCGGGACGCATGTTGGCGACCGCGCCCATCAGGAGCCCGCCCGCGCTGCCGCCCGTGATCACGAGCCGGTCTGTGGCGGTGTACTTCTCTTTGATCAAATGTTCGGCGGCGGCGATGAAGTCCGTGAAGGTGTTCTTCTTCTTCATCATCTTGCCTTCGTCGTGCCACTCTTTGCCGAGGTCGCCGCCGCCGCGAATGTGCGCGATGGCATAGACGACGCCGCGGTCAATGAGCGAGAGACGCTGCGAACTGAAGCCGACGTTGGAAGGGATGCCGTAAGAGCCGTAGGCGTTCAGGAGCATGGCTTGCGGCACGCCCGCTTTGCGCAAATCCTTGCGGTAGTAGAGCGAGACGGGGACGCGCACGCCGTCGGCGGCGACGGCGAAGGTGCGCTCGGAGGCATACTTCGACGCGTCGTAGCCGCCTAAGACTTCGGTCTGCTTGAGCAGTTCGCGCTTGCGCGCGCGCATGTCGTAGTCGTAGGTGCTCGGCGGCGTGGTGAACGATTGATAGCTGAAGCGCAGCGTCGCGGTGTCGAACTCCGGCGTGGAGTTGACGAAGGCGGAATAGACGGGTTCGGGGAATTCGAGATAGTGCGACTCGTTGTTTTTGAGGTCAACGATACGCACTTTCTGCAAGCCCTGATCGCGCTCCGAGAGGACGTAGTGGTTGGCGAAGAGCGATTGCGATTCGAGCGTGACGCCCTTGCGGTGCGGGATGAACTCTTTCCAGTTCTCCGGTCGCGGGTCTGAGACCGGCGCGGTGACGACGCGGAAGCCGCGCCCCTTGTCGTTCGTCAGAATGTAGAACAGTTCGCCGTGATGGTCTGGATAATACTCGTGCTGCCCTTCGCGCGGCGCGATCATTTTGAAAGGCTCGGCGGGCTTGTCGGCGCGCAGGTATCTATACTCCCTGTTGTTGGAACTCGAAGAGGAGATGAAGATGTACTGGCGGCTGCGCGAGCGGCGCGCGCCGAGGCGGTAGAGTTCGTCCTTCTCTTCGTAGACGAGCACGTCGCGCTCTTTGGGGTCGCCGAGCGTGTGGCGATAGAGACGGTAGGAGCGTTTGGCGGCGTCCTCCGTGATGTAGAAAAGAGTTTTGGCGTCAGCCCAGAACGCGCTGTTGACCTTGCCGATGTCGTCGGGCAGGAGTTTGCCGGTGCGTAGGTCTTTGATGCGCAGGAAGTATTCGCGGAAGCCTGTCGTGTCGTGCGAGTAGGCGAGGAGGTTCGCGTCGTCGCTGACGGCGTAGGTGGAGATCGCGGTGTACTTCTGCCCCTTCGCCAGTTCGTTGAGATCGAGCGTGATCTCTTCGGGCGCGGTCAGGCTTCCCTTCTTGCGCGCGTAGATCGGGTACTGCTTGCCCGTCTCGGTGCGCGAGTAATAGTAATAGCCGTCCTGCCGAACCGGGACGTTAACGTCCGTCTGTTTGATGCGCGCGAGCATCTCCTGATAAAGCTTCTCCTGAAGGGCTTCCGTGCCTTTCATCGACGCCTCGGTGTACGCGTTTTCGGCTTCGAGGTAAGAGATAACTTCTTTGTCGCTCTTCTCGCGCAGCCAGAAGTAATCGTCCTTGAGCGTCTCGCCGTGAATGGTCTGGCTGCGGGCGATTTTTTTGGCCGCGGGCGGCGCGGGCGGTTGCTGGTTAACTTGTGCCATGATTTCAGTGTAACTGACTGAGATTAACGCGCCGCAAAGCGCGACCGTGAAAAGTAGTTTCTTCATCAGGAGTCTCCAATTCGGTGGCGGAACGTGAACAATTTTTAACGCGATGCGCATGAGACGGCAGCGACGGGCGACGCGAAACCTCGACTCATGCCGTAGCTCGTTGCGACCGGGATTTCGGATGTTTGCGACAAAAATTTGGAACGCGGGCTGCGCGCGGCGGCTGGCTTCCCTCTTCTGCGCGCCGTCTCAGGATTTATAGACGCGCATTATAGTTGCCGCCCCGCGCGCGTCGCAACCACGCCTCCGGTAGCGAGCGCGCGCGCCGTGCGGCGGGGAGTCGAATTTCAAGCCGCGCCCTATCGCCCGATGTAAGACGAAGTGGGAGGCGACAAGGTTTCAAACCGGCGTCCGCAAGGTTTCAGACCGGCGGCTGCCGCCAACGCCGGGTCGCTTTCGTCCCTGCTTTCTCCGCCGGTTTTGCGCCCTCCCCGTTCCCCTTTTCCCTTTCACTTTTCCCTGTGCTTAAATGTCTGTCCGAAAGGTTTTCACGAATGCCACACGAAAATACGCTCGACGCGACGCAAACCGCGCTCGTCATCATCGACATGCAGGAGGCGTTTCGCTCCTCCATCCCCGACTTCGCGGAGAACGCGGTGCGCATCGCCCTCGTGGCGCACGCCGCGCAACTTCTCAACGTGCCCGTCATCGTCACCGAACAATACCCGAAGGGCTTGGGGCGCACCGCCTCGGAGATTCGCTCCGTGCTGCCGGACGCGCTCGAACCCATCGAGAAGACCGCCTTCAGTTCATGCGGCGCGCAAACTTTCGTCAACGAACTCGAACGCGTGGGCGCGCGCCAGGCGCTCGTCTGCGGCATCGAAGCGCACGTCTGCGTCAACCAGACGACGCACGACCTGCTCGCGCGCGGCTATCAGGTGCATTTGCTGACCGAGTGCATCACCGCCCGCGCCGCGCACAACCGCGAAACCGGGCTCGCCAAGATGCAACAATCCGGCGCGCTCCCCTCTTCCATCGAAATGGCTCTCTTCGAACTCATGCGCGACGCCGCACACGAACAGTTCAAGGCGGTGCAGAAATTGATCAAGTAAATCGTGAGCCGTAAATCCTGAATAGACCAAAACAGTCTTTACTCTATTCACGATTGACGATTCACGATTCACGACTCTTATGGACTTTCTTTCAGGACTCAACGAACAACAACGCGTCGCCGTCACGACGACGGAAGGGCCGCTGCTGATTCTGGCCGGCGCGGGGTCGGGCAAGACGCGCGTCATCGTGCATCGCATCGCCTACATCATCGCCGAACAGGGCGTCGCGCCCTATCACATCCTCGCCGTCACTTTCACGAACAAAGCCGCTGGCGAGATGCGCGAGCGCGTCGGGCGATTATTGAGCGACCAGCGGCTGCCAAGCGCGCCCCTCATCTCCACGTTCCACTCCCTGTGCGTGCGCATCCTGCGCCGCGACATCGAGAAACTGGAAGAGGGACACACGCGCTCTTTCACCATCTACGATCAGGACGACTCGACGCGCATCGTCAAGGCAGCCGTCAAGGATTTGGGGCTGGACTCCGAGCGCATGGGCGCGCGGCAGGTGCAGTCGGCCATCAGCCACGCCAAGAACAGCGGCACGGACGCAGAGACCTACGCTGCCCGCGTCGAA
>DASPJG010000117.1:0-2685 GCA_035628755.1 Pyrinomonadaceae bacterium | reverse complement strand
ACTGCGGGCGCGTGAAGATCATGTAGAAACGTTCGGGGTGCTCCAAGTCCCAGATGAGCAGGCCGCCCGTGATCGCCAGAAACAAGCCGGAGACGGCGGGCACGGCCCACAGCCACAAGTCGCCGAGCAGCCCCGCGCCGGTGAGCGCCGCGGCCCCGGTCGCCAAGTTCGCGGTCGCGGAGTCGGGGGGCGCGGGCAGACGGAAGGCCCACGCGAAAATTATGAGCAGCGCGCAGACGAGGTACGCGCCCGCCGCAATCGACTTCGTCCACGTGTAGAGGCTGACGCGCCAGTCCCAGGGGATCGAGTGGCCGATGTCGTAGGCGAGCACGGCGGCGGCCGAAGAGTTGTGGTGCTCGGGGTGGCCGCTGTTGACGGTGTCGGGGTCGTTCGATTGCTCGCTCCACATGAAGAGGCCGCCTTCGGGGCGGCGCGCGGCGAGCGGGTCGAGCGTCGCCTGGTGCGCGCCCTTGTAGAAGACCTTCGGGTGCGTCTCCTTTTCGGGCCGGCGGACGTTGACCGGGTCGCGGTTGACGACGTGGGCGACCTTCGAGTCCGGGTCGTTCATGTCGCCGACCAGGATCGCTTCGACGGGGCAGACGACGACGCACGCGGGTTCCAGCCCTACGTCGATGCGGTGCGCGCAGAAGTTGCACTTCTCGGCCGAGTGGTCTTCGGGGTTGATGAAGATGGCGTCGTAGGGGCAGGCGGCCATGCACGCCTTGCAGCCGATGCAGATCGATTTATCGAAATCGACGATGCCGTCGGCGCGCTTGAACATCGCGGAGGTCGGGCAGGCCGTGACGCACGGCGCGTGCGCGCACTGGTTGCAGCGCGTCACCTGATGCGCGCGCCGCGCCTGCGGGAACACCCCCACGTCAACGTGCTTGACGTAGGTGCGCGTCACGCCCAGGGGCACGACGTTCTCGGACTTGCAGGCGGTCGTGCAGGCGTGGCAGCCGATACAGCGCGTCTGATCGAGCACCTTGGCCCAGCGCGCGGGCCGCGCGTCAATCTGCGTTAGGGTCTGCTGGGTCAATCGTCCCTCCGTCGCGGCGCGCGAGATGAGGCTTTCGCGTGCCTTCTCGAATCCCGTCCGCCTGTCGAGTCTGCGTAAGCGCCTCTAGTAACACGCCGGCCGGAGGGTTGGCAACAGAGGAGACTTCCGCGCCGCCCAACTCTCGCGCAAAATTATGTGGACGCCGTCGCGCGGGCGCGACTCTTTCGCCGCAGGCGCGAAGCGTTCGGGCGAGAATTTGTCGGGCGCGTCCCAGAAGTCTGGGTGGCGGTGCGTGACGTAAGGGATCAGGAGCGCCTCTGAGCCGGCGGCCACGCGGTAGCCGCCGAGCGTGTCCGCGCCCCTGGCCGTGCGGCTGATGGCCCACGCGGGCGGGTAGAGCCGCATCGTCTCTTCGACGACCATCGTCGCGTAGGCGAGGCGCGGCAGGTCTTCGAGCGTCGGCGTGCGGCCCGCGAGTTCGCGCGCGAGTTCTTCGTGCAGGCGCTCCTCGGCCTCGGGGTTTTCAGAAAGTAGATACCACGCCCAAGACAGCGTGACGGCGGTCGTCTCGTGGCCGGCCCCGATGATGGTGATGACCTCGGCGCGCAACTGCTCGTCGCTCATCCCCTCGCCGGTCTCCTCGTCGCGCGCGCACGCTGCCCCATCTATTGACGCGCCGCGCTTCGCGCCGTTAGCATTTCAGGTAAAGGCCCGAAACTTAAATCGCGGGAAGCGCAAACGTCGGAGGGACGGCCATCACACGCGCGCAGGTTCTGGAATTCGTCGGCATCGTCCTCTTCGCCACGCTGCACGGGTGGGCGGCGGCGTGGCTCGCCGTGACGATGCTGTTCCGACCCCACCACCCGAAAAAACTGTTCGGCATCACCGTCTGGCCGCAGGGCATGATCCCGCGCCACCGCGCCCGCCTCGCCGAGTCAATCGGCAACGCCGTCGGGAACGAGTTGGTCTCGCAGGAGACGGTCGTCAACGCCCTGTTCGAGCGCGACTTCTTCCGCCGCAAGGTCTCCGACTTGGTCGGGACTTACACGCACGACCTGCTTGAGAAGCCGCGCTCCTCCTTCGTCGAGGCGCTGCCCAGTCAGGTGCGCGCGCCCGTGCTCGACGCGATCAGCGCGCTGCAACTGCGCGTCGCCGACTACATCGCCGACATACTCCGCAGCGAGGAGACGGCGTCGGCCGTCAACACGTTCATCGACCGCAGAGTCGACGAACTGCTCTCGCGCCGCCTCGGCGAGGTCTTGGGCGACGAGACCTACGAGCAGGTCGTCGGCTTCGTCGAGGAGCGCTTCCGCGGCATCGTCAACGAGCGCGGCTTCGAGTCGAAGATACGCGACTTCGTCTCGGCGCGCGTGGACGAGATCGCGCACAGCCAAGCCACGCTCGCCGAAATCTTCACGCCCGACACGGTATCAATCGTCAAGGAGCGCATCGACGCGCAGCTCGGCCCCGTCGTCAGTCACCTCGCCGAGCTGGCGACGAACAAGCGAACGCGCCAGCAGATCGGCGCGCTCATCAAGCGCGAGGTGGACGACTACTACCAGCAGCTCAGCTTCTTCAAGAAGATGTTCGTCTCGCGCGAGCGCATCCACACGGAGGTTGACGACCTCGTCAACAAGACGCTCCCGCGCCGCGTCGAAGAGTTCCTGCGCGGGCAGGCGTTCGCG
>DASPJG010000116.1:0-3540 GCA_035628755.1 Pyrinomonadaceae bacterium | reverse complement strand
CAAAGTTCTCGGCACGGAGTTTCGCCCGTTGATCCTGACCACGCGCTCGGACGCCGACGGCGTGGCGACCATTCACGCGTGGCTGCCGCGTTTCACGAAAGGCCGCGCCGCCGTGCTTGTGCGCGCCGCGCTCGACGGCTTCACCGCCGAATTGCGCCGCGTCATCCACCAGCCCTGAAGAGGAACATTGTGCGCGTCCAGATCAACGGTGAAATTCGCGAACTGCCGGAGGACTTCACGCTCGACGCGCTCGTCCGCCAACTCGCGCTCGCGCCCGAACGGCTCGCCATCGAACTCAACCGCGAAGTCGTGCGCCGCGCCCTCTGGCCGGAGACGGTGATGCGGGAGGGCGATCAGGTAGAGATCGTTCATTTCGTCGGGGGCGGCAGCGGCGAGAGCCGCGCGCAATGAAAGTGAGTCAAGTTTCGCTCGCCGGACGGTTTTGAGAACCCTCGCATCACGGTCGTCGTAATAATGATGTCGAGTTGATGATCGCATCCGCGCCCGGCGGAAATTGGTTGCCGTCGTCGCCCGAAAGCTCGCTGCTACGGTGTAAAACTTGATCACCCTCCGCATCATTGTTATCTTCCTCCGCGCCGAAATCGCAGACCCTTTTCCGACGGCAGCGGGGCGCGCCATCTAACTTTCACGGGGAACTTCACGGTCTGACCTGTGACGGCTGCCGTACCGTCGCTCCTACGCACGCTCCCTACGGCTTCGAGGAACCGCAAAGTGGCACAATTCTTAACCGACATCAGCGCATTGACCGTCTTTCTGGCTATCGCCGCCATCGGGTTGATCTTTCTCGTCCTTTCTTTCGTCGTGGGCGAGGCGTTCGACAATTTCGGCTTTCACGACGGCGGGATCGATGGGCACGGCTTCATTGATTCGCGCGCGGTCGCCATCTTCATCACGTCCTTCGGCGGGTTCGGCGCAATCGGCGTCCAGATGGGGCTCAGCAGCGTCGTGAGTTCGATCATCGGTCTGGCGAGCGGCCTCGTGCTCGGCGGGCTGGTCACGCTCTTCGGGCGGTTTCTCCAGAGCCAGCAGGCATCTAGTTCGGTCGGCAACGCGCAACTCGTCGGGCGCACGGCGCAAGTCACGGTCATGATTCCTTCGGGCGGCATCGGGCAGGTGAGTTGCCGCGTCGGCGAGGAGCGCGTGGAGAAACTTGCGCGCTCGCGCGAAGCCATCGAGTTGAAACCCGGCATGCTGGTTCGCATTGAGGAAATCGCGGGTGATTCCGCCATCGTCACTCCCGCCGCCGACGCGGCGACCTATAAGTAACTGTAGCGGCGCGTTCCCCGTCGCCGCCTTTTAACTCTGTCAGGAGATAAATTCCATGTTTGAATCTGTGCAGGGGTTACTCATCCCCATCATCGTGCTCGTCATCGCGCTGGCTCTGATCATCGCCTTCTGGTTGCTGAGCCGCAATTACATCAAAGTTCCGCCCAACGAAGCCGCCGTCATTTCGGGTCGTTCGCGCAAGTTGCCGGACGGCACGACCGTCGGCTACCGCCTCGTGCGCGGCGGCGCGACGCTCATCTTCCCCTTTCTCGAAAAGGTGGATTACCTGAGCCTGAACGTGATCACCGTCCCGCTCGCCACTTCGCGCGCCTACACGGGGCAGGGCGTGCCCGTCTCGGTGAAGGCCGTGGCGAACGTCAAGATCAAGGGCGACGACGAGTCGTTGCGCGCGGCGGCGGAACGCTTTCTCGGCATGAAGACGGAAGAGTTTCACCGTCTCGTCTTCCAGACGCTCGAAGGCCACCTGCGCGCCATCCTCGGCACGCTCACCGTCGAAGAGATCAACAACGACCGCCAGAGCTTCGCGCAGAAACTGACGACCGAAGCGGCGGGCGACCTCGAAAAGATGGGCATCGGCCTCGACGCCCTGACCATTCAGGAGATCAGCGACGACGAGGGCTACCTCGACGCGCTCGGCAAACGGCGCACGGCGGAAGTCCAGCGCGACGCCGAGATCGGCGAGGCCGAAGCCAAGCGCGACTCGAAGATCAAAGCCTCGCTCGCAATGCAGGAAGGCGAGAAGGTCAAACTCGAATCCGAAGCCCTGATTGCCGCTTCGACCCGCGAGACGGAAGTGAAGCGTGCGCAGTACATGGCGGAGATTCAGCGTGAGAAGGCGAAGTCGGAGCAGGCCGGGCCGCTCGCCGACGCGAAAGCGCGGCAGGAAGTGGTTGCCGAAGAGGTGCGTATCGAGCGCATTCGCACGCAAGAGCAGATCGCCGTGCAGGAACAGGAAGTGATGCGGCGCGAGAAGGAATTGGAGGCGACGGTTGTGAAGAAGGCCGAGGCCGACCGCCGTGCCTCGGTGCTCCGCGCGCAGGGCGAGCAGGAGGCCGCCATCCTCGCCGCCGAAGGGCGCAAGCAGGCGATGATCGCCGCCGCCGAAGCCGAGAGCGAAAAGCTCCAGCGCGAGGGGCAGGGACGCGCCGCCGCCGTCGAGGCCGAGGGGCGCGCCGAGGCCGCGAGGATCAAGGCGCTCGGTCTGGCCGAGGCCGAGAAGATTCAGGCGCAGGGTTTGGCCGAGGCGAAATCCATCGAGGCGCGCGGCATCGCCGAGGCGACGGCGATTCAGAAGAAGGCCGACGCGTGGCGCGAGTTCAACGACGCTGCGCGCCTGCAAACGCTGCTCGAAAAACTGCCGGGCATCATCGAGGCGACCGCCCCCGCTCTGCGCGCCGTCGCCGAACCTCTCGGCAACATCGACAAGGTCGTGATGATCGATCACGGCAACGCGGATGGGAACGGTCATGGCTCCGGCGGCATCAACCGCTTCGCACAGACCGGCCCGACGCTCATCTTCGGCCTGCTTCAACAGTTGCAATCGCTCGGACTGAACGTGCCCGAAGTGCTCGGGCAACTCGGCATGAACGCGAACGGCGAAGCGGCGAAGACTCCGGTCGCCGTGGCCGCGCCGATTCCGGCGACCATCACGGCGACACCCGTCGAGTTGGAAAACGGCAACCACAAGGACGAGAAGTAAGACCTCCGGCGCGACTCGGAGCTAACACGCAGGGAGCGGCGACGCAGTGATGCGCGCCGCTCCCTTTGCCGTTCCGGGTTGATTAGTTGTTATAATCCGCCATCGAACCCTGCGGGAAAGTTTCATTCGTATATGTCAACTATAGCAACCACACAAACAGAGACCTTCGAGATCGGCGGGCGCGAGTTTACTTCGCGCCTCATTATCGGGACGGGGAAGTATCGCAGCTTTGAGGAGATGAAGGCGGCGCATCGCGCTTCGGGCGCGGAGATGGCGACGTTGGCCGTGCGCCGCGTGCCGCTCGACCGCAGCAGCGAATCCTTCCTCGACCATCTCGACCCCGCGCTCGCCATCCTGCCGAACACCGCCGGATGCTACACCGCCGAAGAGGCCGTCCGCACCGCCCGCCTCGCACGCGAAGCCCTGCACACCGATCTCATCAAACTCGAAGTCATCGGCGACCAGACGACGCTCTTTCCCGACAACGAGCAGACGCTCGAAGCTGCGCGCACGCTGGTCAAAGAAGGCTTCAC
>DASPJG010000115.1:0-5420 GCA_035628755.1 Pyrinomonadaceae bacterium | reverse complement strand
CGAGGTGGGAGAGATAGAAGAAGTGGTGAAGCAGGTGAGAGGGGTGCGGGAAGCGGTGGCGGTGGTGAGAGAGGAGCGAGAGGGAGAGAAGCGGTTGGTGGCGTATGTCGTGATGGAGCAATCGGACGCAGGTGGAGAAGCAGGAGGAGCAGGAGGAGCGGGTGGAGCAGCCGCAGGAGCAGCAGCGAGTGGAGAGTTACGGGAGCGGCTGCGAGAACGCTTGCCGGAGTACATGATTCCATCGGCTATCGTGGAGTTGGAAGAGTTGCCCTTGACAGCTAATGGCAAGGCGGATAGGCGCGCTCTTGCCACAATGGCTCTAACAAATCTTGAAAGGGCGGATGCCGTTGTCGCGCCGAGAGACGTGTTGGAGTTGCAGTTAGTAAAAATTTGGGAAGAACTTTTGGGCGTTCAGCAGATCGGGGTGCATGACGATTTCTTTGCCGTTGGCGGACATTCTCTACTGGCGGTGCGCCTGCTGGCACGGATTGAGCAGATATTCGATAGGAAGCTTTCGCTTGCCACTTTGTTCACGAGCCCGACGATAGACCATCTAGCGAGTGTCATCCGCGAGCGCGGGCATGATACGGAGACAAAGTCGCAACTCGTTAACCTTCAGCCGGACGGTCACCGGCAGCCCTTCTTCTGCGTTCATCCGGCGGGGGGAAATGTAGTTTGCTATGTGGCCTTGACACGGCATCTGGGGACGGATCAGCCCTTCTACGGTTTGCAAGCACGGGGGCTGAATGGCGAACCGATTTCTCATCTGCACATCGAGAGCATGGCCGCGGATTACATCGAAGCCATGCGGGTTGTTCAAGCGCAAGGGCCGTATGCTTTGGGAGGCTGGTCTGTGGGCGGCATCATCGCCTTTGAAATGGCTCGTCAACTTCAGGCGCAGGGGCAACAGGTGAACCTGCTGGCGTTGATTGATTCGGTGCTGTTGGAAGTCAAAGATATTACGGAACGAGAAGATGACACGTCGCAAATACTTCACTTCGCACGCGACCTCGGCATTACAGCCGACCAGTCTGCCCCGACGCTGGAAGAGTTCCGTCTTTTTGACCTCGATGAAAAGCTGGCATGCGTGTTGGAGCAGGCGAAGCAGGCGAGAGTCGTGAGTTCGGATATTACTCTCCATCAGTTGAAGACACTGTTTCATGTGTTCAAGACCAATGTACTGGCCGCCCGCCGCTATGTTCCACAATCCTATGCGGGGCACGTCCACCTCTTCAGCGCGGCGGAACGCTCCCCTGCAAGTTTAGAGAAACAGGTCGCCGGTTGGGACAGGTGGATCGCCGGGCGGCTGGAAGTATGCCGCGTGCCGGGCGACCACTATAGCCTTCTTCAATGGCCGCAGGTCGGGACGCTGGCGGGACAGTTGAGGGCTTGCCTCGACGCTGCGGGCGCGGAGCAACGAACGGAACAAAACTCTCCGGCAGCGTGACTCCGCTACGGGAGTTGCGGCAAAGATTCGCGCGGCTGAAAAGGGAATCAATGAAATCAGATTCGATCAAGCTGATTAAGTTTTTCATCGGACATTCGAGGTCGCTTGTCCTGCTCTCCATCGCCTCCGGCATTATCGCCGGGGCGAGCAGCGCCGTCCTCATCATGATGATCAACGCGCGCGTGGTTGGCATCATCACGTCGCAAGCCACCTCTGTCCGACTCTTTATTGCCTTTGCCGTCATCGCGCTCGTTGCCACTACCGCCTCCGGCCTGCTCGCCACGCACCTGTCCCAGAAGACGAGCTTTCAAATGCGTATGATCATTTGCCGGCGAATTCTCGATACGCCGCTGCGGCAGATGGAAAAGCTCGGGGCGCATAGCGTGCTTGCCGCGCTGACACAGGATGTTCCAATTATCATCAGCGCATTCACCAGAGTTCCCCCGCTCTTTATCAACATCGCCATCGTCACGGGTTGTTTGATCTATCTGGCATTTCTCTCGTGGCAGATGTTCCTCGTGTTGATCGCTTTCGTTTTACTGGGAGTCTTCAGCTACGTCCTGCCGCAGCGTATCGGGAACCGGTATCTCAAGTTGGCGCGCGAGGAGTACGACACGTTGATCAAGCACTTCCGCGCGTTGCTCAAGGGAGCCAAAGAACTGAAACTGCATTACAACCGACGCCATGAGTTTCTCTCCAAACTCGTCCGCCCGACGGCAGCGTCAATGCGCCATAACAACGTTGTGGGAAGTAACGTTTATGTTCTGCTGAACAGTTGGAGCCAGGTGTTGTATTTTCTCGTCATCGGATTCATCCTGTTCGCGCTTTCGGATGTCATCCAAAATGTCAACACGCGTATTCTGACGGGATATGCCCTCACGGTTCTTTATATGTCGGGGCCGATTCAATCGCTCGTCGCCACCATTCCCACTTTCAGCACCGCCACGATCTCCCTCAAGAAACTCGAAAACCTCGGCCTGTCTTCCGCTGACCGAGACTTGGGCGAAAGCGAGGCGAGATACCCGGATGCGCCGCTCGCCTGGGAACGGCTGGACTTAGAGCAGGTGACGCATTCGTATTATCGAGAGCGGGAGGATGATAATTTTACGTTTGGCCCGATTGATTTAAGCATCTATCCCGGCGAACTAATTTTTGTGACGGGTGGCAACGGCAGCGGCAAGACTACGTTTATCAAACTTCTAGCCGGACTCTACATCCCCGAAGCAGGCCGGATTCGTCTGGATGGAACGCCCGTCACGGATGAAAACATAGAATGCTTTCGGCAGTATTTTTCCGTCGTCTTCACCGAATTCCATGTATTTGAACAATTGCTCGGACTGGCAAGGCCGGAACTGGATGAGCAGGCGCAGGCCTTGCTGAAGAGTCTCCAACTGGGACACAAGGTGAAGGTGACCGACGGGCAGCTTTCGACTACCGAACTCTCCTACGGGCAACGCAAGCGTCTGGCACTCCTGACGGCCTTTCTCGAAGACCGCCCTTTTTATGTCTTCGATGAATGGGCAGCCGATCAAGACCCTGAATTCAAAGAGATTTTCTATCTACATCTCCTGCCGGAACTCAAGGCGCGCGGAAAGACACTCTTCGTCATCAGCCACGATGATAAGTATTACCACCTCGCGGATCGCATCATCCGCCTCGACTACGGCAAGATCGAGTATGACCGGCGACTGAACGAGGCACCGCAAGCCGCGGCGCAGATGGAGTTGATGGAAGTCAGCGCGGCGCGCTTTTCAAACGTTGGCGTGACTGATCTCCCGCTTCCGCGCACCGGTGCTGCGGTCGGCAAGATGGCGTATCAGAGCTTTGAGGAATACTCAACCCAGACCAAGATAGTTGCAGAGAAACTCAACGGCGACGGTCATGCGAGAGCGAACGGGAACGGGTTCTGGGCGCAGGTTAGAAAAAGCGTCGCGCCCGCAGACGAGCCTGTGAGCTTATCAAAAACCAATATCGTGCTCGGGCTGCTGGCCTGCCTGTTTATCGCGGCTCTGATATGGATGACGATTTATCAACTGAAACCGCCAGCCGCCGCCACCACCGCGCCACCCGAACAGTTTGCTTCGGGTCGCGCCATGCAACACCTCAACGCAATCGCCCGGCAACCTCGTCCTACCGGCTCGTCTGCGCATGCCGACGTGCGAAACCACCTCATGCAGGCTCTCAGCGGACTCGGACTCAAGCCGGAGATTCAGGAGTCCACAGCGGTCAGGCGAGGCCGCAGCAGTACAGCCGTAGTTAATGTGAAAAATGTCTGGGCGGTACTCGAAGGCAACGGCGCGAACCGGCAGGCCTTGATGCTCGTCGCGCACTACGACAGCGCACCGACCAGTCCCGGCGCGAGCGACGACGGAGCGGCAGTGGCCGCGCTGCTCGAAACCGCGCGCGCGCTGAAGTCCGGCTCGCCCCTCAAGAACGATGTCGTCCTCTTATTTACAGACGCGGAGGAACTGGGGCTGCTCGGCGCGAAAGCCTTCGTTGCGGAGCATCCGCTCGCCAAGCAAGTGAAGCTAGCGTTTAACTTTGAAGCGCGCGGCAGCCGGGGGCCGGTCTTCATGTTCGAGACGAGCGAGCGCAACGGGTGGCTGATGCGAGAATTCGGCAAAGTTGCGCCCGCCCCCTTCGCCAGTTCGTTGATGTACGCCGTCTATAAACTCCTGCCGAACGACACGGATTTCACCGTCTTCAAGAAGGCCGGAATCAGCGGCCTGAATTTCGCTCACATTGACGGCGCAAATCACTACCACACGGCGCGAGACAGTTTGCAGACGGTTGACGAGCGCAGTTTGCAGCATCACGGTTCATATGCGACGGCTCTGGCGCGCCATTTCGGCAACTTGAATCTGGAAAATACCGCCGCTTCGGACGATGCCATCTATTTCGATCTCTTCGGGTCAAAACTCGTCTCATATGCCGAGACATGGGTGCTTCCTCTCGTAGTCGTAACCGTGCTGCTGTATGCCGGAATCATCGTCGCCGCGCTGAGAAAAAAACGGTTGACGATAGTCGGGATCATCGCAGGCTTTCTAGCGTTCGTGCTCAGCCTAGCGGCAGCGGCAGCGGCGGCAACTTTATTATTGTGGGGACTCAGGAGCCTCGGCCACGTTACTACGACACGGCACACGCACGATCAATATTACTTCCTCGGCATAATAGCTTTGACGCTGTGCATTACCGCCACGCTCTATCTCTCCTTCAACAAACGAATAAGCATGAAGCACCTTCATGCGGGCGCGCTTTTCGGCTGGCTCATACTGGCCGTTACGGCGAGCATAAGTTTGCCGGGCGCGAGTTACCTGTTGATCTGGCCGCTACTGTTCAGCCTCGTGGCGTTTGCGTGTGGGGTGTTCGGCCAGAGGTTACGCGCGGGCACGGTGTGGTGGTTCGGTCTGACATGCCTCTGTGTCGTGCCCGGAATCTTGCTCTTCTCAGCCGTGACTTACAATCTGTACACGGGGCTGGGCTTCGCTATCCCGGCTCTGCTGGCCGCGCCGGTCGTCTTGTTACTCGGCCTGCTCGTTCCATATCTTTCCTACATCGCTCTTCCTTACCGCCTGACGGTGCCTGTCTTATCGCTGGCAGCATGTCTGGTATTCCTGTTTCTGGGCTACCGGATTCCCCTCCGCAGCAGCGAAGACCCCCAATCCAATGCGGTGCTCTACAGCGTCGATATGGATAGGGGAGAGGCCGTCTGGATTACCGACAGCGCCACACGGCTCGACGAATGGACATCCCAATTTTTCCCCGCCAACGCCGAAAGCCGATCCTTGCCCAATCACTTTCCTCATGTGAACGCCAAGTTTCTCGTGAGCAATGCGCGGAACACGGTTGCGGCGGCAGACGAAATAAGGGTACTCGAAGATCAGTTCTCGAATGGTGTGCGCGTGCTGCGCCTACGCCTTTTCTCCCCACGCGGCGCACGCATTATCTATCTCTATCTTGAGCCGGAGGTTGA
>DASPJG010000114.1:0-6318 GCA_035628755.1 Pyrinomonadaceae bacterium | reverse complement strand
CGCGGCGGCGTGTTGACGCTCACGCTCAGGCAGACGCAGGCAGGCGACGGCGCGCCGTTTCCAAACACCGTCCCCATCGAAATCGAGACCCGCGCGGGCGCACGCCGGATCAAACTCAGACCAACAGGGCGCGAAATTGTCACGCGCATCAACCTGCCTGCGCGCCCGACGAACGTGCGGTTCGACCCGGACGAAACGATCCTCAAAGAGTTGACCGTCAATCAACAGCCCGAAAGGGCGACGGTTAATAGCCGCGTGCGCCAGCGCGCAGATCAATAACAAGCGTAAAAATGCGAAGCCCCGAAGAGTGGCACTTCACGATGCGTGATGTGCCGCCCCTTCGGGGCTTTTAAACTGCCGCTCTTCGTCGAGCGTCAGACAAACGGGTCTTCTGTAAAGTTCAGGATTCTTTCTGCCGGAGCGATTCGTCCACCGTGTCCTCGTCGCCCTCAGCCGTGCCGGGCGTGCGCCCCGGGTCGCCCGATTGCTTCTCCGCGCTGCCTGATTGCGCGCCACCGCCCTGCCCGCCCGCCTGCTCGTCGTTCTGTGTTTCGTCAGCCATGTTTCCCTCCCTCTCTCGTTTATTTACGACACGGGCGCGAGTATACGGCAACGGCGACAGGCTCGTCACATCAAAAAGGAGGCCGCCCGCGCAGCGTCAACTTCGCTCTACTCTCGCGCCGGGCGCGAACAGTTGCTCACGGCTTGAGCACGATCTTGATGCAGTTGTCCTGCTTGTTTTTGAAGATGTGATAGCCCTGCGGCGCGTCTTCCAGCCGCATGCGGTGCGTGATGACGAACGAGGGATCGATCTTGCCGTCCTCGATCAACTTCAAGAGCGGGCGCAGGTATTTCTGCACATGCGTCTGCCCCATCTTGAGGGTCAAACCCTTCTGGAAGGCCGCGCCGAAAGGAACCTTGTCGAGGAAGCCGCCGTAGACGCCGGGGACGGAGACCGTGCCGCCCTTGCGGCAGGAATGAATCGCCTGACGCAGGGCGTGCGGGCGGTCGGTCGCCAGAAACGCCGCCGCCTTCGCCTTGTCGAGATAAGCGTCGAACGAGCCGCCGCCATGCGCCTCCATCCCGACGGCGTCAATGCACGCATCCGGGCCGCGCCCGCCGGTCATCTCCTTCAACTTATCGAAGATGTATTCGTCGTCGAAGTCGAGCGTTTCGGCTTGGCCTTCGGTGCGCGCCATCTCGATGCGTTCGGGCACGCGGTCAATGGCGATGACGCGCGATGCGCCCTGCAGGTACGCGCTCTTGATGGCGAACTGCCCGACGGGGCCGCAGCCCCAGACGGCGACGGTATCGCCCGGCTGGATGTTGCAGTTCTCCGCCGCCATGTAGCCGGTCGGGAAGATGTCAGTGAGAAAGAGCGCCTGCTCGTCTTCGAGATGGTCGGGAATTTTAATCGGCCCCACGTCGGCGAAAGGCGCGCGCACGTACTCGGCCTGCCCGCCCGCGTAACCGCCCGTCATGTGCGAGTAGCCGAAGAGTCCGGCGGTGGTGTAGCCGTAAAGTTTTTCGGGGATGGCGGCGTTCGGATTGGTGTTGTCGCAGAGAGACCAAAGCTCGCGTTGACAGAAGAAACAGTTGCCGCACGAGATGGTGAACGGCACGGCGATCCTGTCTCCGACTTGCAGATTCTTAACTTCGCCGCCCACCTCGACGACCTCGCCCATGAACTCGTGGCCGAGAATGTCGCCCTTCTGCATCGTCGGGATGTAGCCGTCCAGCAGGTGCAGGTCGGAGCCGCAGATGGCCGTGCGCGTGACCTTGATGATCGCGTCGCGCGGGTTGAGGATTTTCGGTTCGGGCACATCTTCGACCCGCACGTCGTTTTTGCCAAACCAGCACAGAGCCTTCATTCTTCGTCTCCCTTTTGAAAGCGGGAAAAAGGAGAAGGGGCAAAACGTAAAGGCGAAGACAAGTTAATGGCTTTTACCTTTACCCTCTACCCCTTCAATTTCTCCACGCCATCTTTACGCTTTCGCGCTGCGCCCCGAAGTCTGACCCGTGACGGTCGCCGTCTCGCCCGCCTCCATCAACTGCTTGAAGCGGCGCAGGTCTTCTTCGATCTGCTGTTCGGGCGCTTCGCCGAACAGTTTCGCCACCCACGAACCGAGCACGCCTGCGGGCGGATCGTATTTCAAGACGACGCGCACTTCCGTGCCGCGTCCCTCCGGCGCGGGCGTGAAGTGAACCGACCCGGCGTTTGCCACCTGCGACCCTTCGAGCGAACGCCACGCGATCATCTCGTTCTCTTTCAGGTTGTAGCTCTCCGCGTCCCACTCGACGCTCGTGCCCGCAGGCCCTTTCGCCACCCAGTGCGAACGCCCGTCGCCCGTGATTCTCACCTCTTCGAGGTGATTCATAAAGCGCGGCAGGTTCTCGAAGTTGAGCCAGAAGTTGTACAACTCGCCGGGCGAACGGTTGATCGTCACGCTTTTCTCAACCTTCACGCCGCGCCCGCCCTCGACGCTCACAAACGGGTTATCGCCCTCGTTCTTCGCCGTGTTGAAGCCCGCCGCGTCGTAAGCGTAGCAGTGGCCGGTCGTCCCACGGTAGACGAGGCTCGCCCCGAGCAACGCCAGCGCGACGCCGCCATATGTGCCGCGCGTCAGGCCGTAAATGGCGAGCGCGCCACCGCCGATGGCCGACGCCCAGCGTTCGATTTCGCCGACGTTCACGTCGCGCGCGTAGCCCTGCGGCGCGTCGCCCCTGTCTATCTGCTCCTGAGTCAATGCTGTCTCACTTGTCGCCATCTTCTTATCTCCTTTTGCATCCCACACAATTTTCGGACAGGACACGCGCCCGCGCGCCCCGCTTCTGTCCGAAAACGGCTCATTCTAACTATATTCTCAGATACACAGTCAAAAACCGTGCCGACCGGAAACCACCGGTCAGCACGGCTCTCAGATTTTGCGGCCCATTCGCGCCGCACGATGATGTCCGCAACTAATTCCGGCGCGTCCTTAGCCCGCGCGCTCCTGCAAGCGACCGCCAGCCGCCATGCTCAAGGCGGCCACTCGCGTCTCGCGTTCGTTCAGGTAACGCGTGAGCGCGTCTTCGAGCGACGGGAGCAACTGCCCGCGCTCGCTCCCGAGCACGCCGTAGGGCGGGCGCGGCGCGGCGAGTTGCATGAAGGCCGTCGGGCGCGCTTCGACCAGATTCGCGTCGAGTCCGGCGCGGCGCGCGGCGAGGCGCGCGAGTTCCGCCCAACTGAGCGCGCCCTCGTTGGCGAGATGCCAGATGCCGCGCTCGCCGTCGATCAAAAGGTCTAGGCTCGCCCCCACCAGATCGGGCACGTAAGTGGGCGAGACGATGGCATCATCCGCCGCGACGAACTTGCGTCCCTCTGCCAGCGCGCCGAGCGCGATGGTGATGAAGTTGTATTCGTCCCACGGGCCGAAGAACGCGCTCGTGCGCACGACGAGCGCGGACGGCATCAACTCCAACACGCGCCGTTCGGCCTCCGCCTTGCTCCGCCCGTACACGTTCAGCGGCGATACCTCGTCGCTCTCCACGTAAGGGCTTTTCTTCGTGCCGTCAAAAACCAAATCCGTCGAAAACGTCAGCAACGCCGCGCCGCGTCGCGCGCACGCTTCGGCCAGCGTGGCCACGCCCAGCGCATTCTCGCGCATGCACTTTTCCGGCTCGCGCTCGGCGTCGTCAACGCGCACGTAACCGGCTGTGTTGACGACCGCCCACGGCTCAAGCTCTGCGAGCGCGCTTTCGACCGAACGCGGATCGGCGATGTCCATCTCCGCGCGCGTCAACAGGCGGTATGAGAGGCCGCGCTGCTCGCACAGGCGCGCGAACGCGCGACCGAGCGTGCCCGTCGCGCCGTTGATGATGAGCGGTCGCGCGTTGCCATGTCTCATGTCGAGTCCTCGTTTCGTTGTCAGTCTCGTCGCGGGCTGGCGGCGCACGGGCGGGTATAACAGTCGCTCCAGACGCCGCCACCAACCGGGCGCATTGAGCGTGGGGTGTTCGTGTTCGCCCGTCGTGGCGAGGTCGCGCAGCATCCGCGCGAGCGCGGTCGGGCGCGGTTTGCCGCCCCGCACGTCGAACACGCCCGGCTCGTACCTGCCCACGCAACGCGTGAGCAAACTGCACCAATCGAACGCGCCGAGCAGCGACCAGGCCGTCACCGCGCGCAGATCGACGCCGTCTTCGCGTCGCAGCGCGTGCGCCGCCTCCCACACCTCCCTGAACCAGCGCAACTGCTCCTCGCGCGTGCAGCCGAGATGAACTTCCGTCACCGCGAGCGGAATCCCGTAACGCTCCCAGGCCTCGCGCAAGAGCACGCGCGGCCCCGCCGTGCCTTCGGCGCACACGCGCACGGCTTCCACGTCAACGTAGCGATGCCGCCCGTTTCCGCCGACCGTGCGATCCGGGTAGCGTTCGGCGCGCTCGTCCAGAAAACGCTCGCTCGTCAGGTAGTGATTGATGCCGATGATGTCGGGCGGGCAGGGGTGCGCCGCGAACCATTCGAGTTCCGGCGCGGCGATTCCCCACTGGCGCGTGAAGTAGTCCCACAAAGGGTGCTCGCGCGTGATGCGCCCGCACAACAGGTCGAGACTCGCCCAGCGACGCAGGTTCTCAAAGTCCGCTTGATAGCGTAGCGCGCGCGTGCTGAAAGTCTTGCCGAGGTCTTCCGTCTGGACGAGTTGCGCGCGCGGGTTGATCTCGCGGATGGCCGCCATCGAGAGAGCCGTGGCGCGACACTGGCCGACGAGAGCGCGCGCGAACGTCGCGGCGTCGCGCCCGTGCGGATACCAGTGGCCGTACAGGCCGCTGAAACGCGCGGTCGTCAGAGGTTCGTTGACGGGCGTGTAGGCATCAACCCACGGGTAACGCGTGGCGACCGCCCGCGCGTAGTCTGCCAGTTTAGACGGGAAATCGGGAGCGACGAGGCTCGTGTGGCGAGGGCCGCTGCCGTGATGGAGCAGGCCGACGATGGGACGCATCCCCAGCTCGCGCAGGCGTGCGAGGCGGGCGTCAGGCCAAGTCCAATCGGCGCGCTCCACACTTTCGGGCGCAGTTCGCTCCCAGAGGACGGGATAGCGCAAAGCGCGCACGCCGAGTCCGGCAAAGAGGTCGAGGTCTTCGATGCGTTCCGCGTGGCCGTTGCGCTCAAGCTGGTCGTAAAACTTGTCGCCGACGCGGTTGACCGTACATTCCACGCCAGCCCACAGCTCAAGCGCCGAGGCGGGAAGAGGTTCTCCTCGGCTCATGTTGTCCCCCTTGCTTTGTAAAGTACCTACGACTGTGGCACATCCGCGTCGCCGCGTTCGCCCCTGATCTTCTTGTAAGTCGTGAGAGCCTGCGCGACGACCTGATCCATGTTGTAGTACTTGTAAGTTGCCAGCCGACCGACGAAATGGACGCCCGGCGTTTCGTCCGCGAGGGTCTTATATTTCGCGTAAAGCTCTGCGTTCTCCGGGCGCGGGACGGGATAGTACGGGTCGCCCTCGGCGCGCGGGTATTCGTAAACGATGCTCGTCTTCCGGTGCTCCTGCCCGGTCAGATATTTAAACTCGGTGATGCGCGTGTAGAGATTGTCGTTCGGATAGTTCACCACCGGCGCACTCTGATAGACCTCCGTGTCCTTCGTCTCGTGTTTGAATTCGAGCGAGCGATACGGGAGTTTCCCATGCCGGAAATCGAAAAACTCGTCAACCGGCCCCGTGTAGATCATCTCTTTGTACGGAATGATGCGCTCGATGTCGCGGTAGTCCGTGTTGAGCATGATCTTGATGTTCGGGTGATCGAGCATGTTCTCAAACATGCGCGTGTAGCCGTGCAGCGGCATCGCCTGATACGAGTCGGCGAAGTAGCGGTCGTCGCGGTTGGTTCTAATCGGCACGCGCGCCGTCACCGACGCGTCCAACTCGGACGGGTCGAGTCCCCACTGCTTGCGCGTGTAGTTGCGGAAAAATTTCTCGTACAACTCGCGCCCCACGCGGTTGATCACCACGTCCTCGGAAGTGCGAATCTGCTCGCGCTTCTCCGCCACCGAGTTCAGGAACTCTTCGACCTGAAACGAGGTCAGGTTCAATCCGTAATACTGGTTGATCGTGTCGAGGTTGATCGGGATCGGGAGCAGCTGGCCGTCCACGCTCGCCAGCACGCGGTGCTCATACTGCCGCCACTCCGTGAACTGTGACAGGTACTCGAAGACCTCGCGCGAGTTCGTGTGGAAGATGTGCGGACCGTACTTGTGGACGAGCACGCCGTGATCATTGTAGTGATCGTAGGCGTTGCCGCCGATGTGGTTCCGCTTATCGATGATGAGCACCTTCTTGCCCA
>DASPJG010000113.1:0-2448 GCA_035628755.1 Pyrinomonadaceae bacterium | reverse complement strand
CGCTTGGCGATGTCGAGCGTGTGGACGCCTTTGCGCGCCTGCCGTTTATCGGTGAAGACGACTTCGTGCATGGGCGCGGCGTCGAAGGGCTTGTCGTAGTCGCTCGCCAGCCCGTGCGCGATGACGCGCGCGTTCAGGACGGCGGCCTCGGTCGCTTCGCGCAGGCCGTCCGCGCCGTGCGTTTCGATATAGGAGAGCGCGCGCACGGCCATGCCGAAGTTGCCGTAGAAGGCTTTGACGCGGCCAATGGTTTTCGGGTAGTCGAAATCCAGTTTGTAGCGATCTTCCGCGCGCACGATGCGTGGGACGGGCAGATAGGGTTCGAGTTCTTTCGTGCAGCAGCAGGGGCCGGAGCCGGGGCCGCCGCCGCCGTGCGGGGTGGAGAAAGTCTTGTGCAGATTTAAGTGGATCACGTCCACGCCCATGTCGCCGGGGCGCGCCCAGCCGACGAGCGCGTTCATGTTCGCGCCGTCCATGTAGACGAGGCCGCCCGCGTCGTGGACGATCTGGCAAATCTCGCGGATGTTGCGCTCGAAAAGGCCGACGGTGTTCGGGTTGGTCAACATCAGACCGGCCACATCGCCCGCCGCACACAGTTCGCGCAGCGCGTCGAGATCGGTTTGGCCTTCCGCCGTCGAGCGGACGGTCTTGACGGTGAAACCGGACAGATGCGCGGAGGCGGGGTTCGTGCCGTGCGCCGAGTCGGGGATGAGCATGACGTGGCGGCGCGGGCGGTCGCCTTCGCCCACGCCGTCGCGTGCGTCGAGGTAGGCGCGGATGATCATCACGCCGGTCATCTCGCCGTGCGCGCCCGCCGCCGGTTGCAGCGAGACGGCAGCCAGACCCGTGATCTCGGAGAGGTGCTGTTGGAGTTCGTAGAGCAGTTGGAGCGCGCCCTGCGAATCCTCTTCCGACGCGAGCGGGTGGAGGTTGGCGAAGCCTCTGATGCGCGCGACGCGTTCATTGAGGCGTGAGTTGTACTTCATCGTACATGAGCCGAGCGGGTACATGCCGAGGTCAATGTTGTAGTTCCATGTGGAGATGCGCGTGAAGTGGCGCACCACGTCAACTTCGGACACTTCAGGCACGCCTTCGAGGTCGTCCGTGCGGCGCAACCCTGCGGGCAGCAGTTCGTCTATCGGCGTCTCGTCGACGTCGAGCGCGGGCAGCATGTAGCCTTTGCGACCCGTTTGCGAGCGTTCAAAAATTAACGCTTCGTTCTGCGTGATGTGCGGCGTGGCTTTCAGAGTGTTCATAAGTCTCAAGTCTCAAATCCCGAGTCTCACATCCCAAACCCCTGAGCCGCGTTCGACTTGAGGCTTGGGACTTGCAACTCGGGACTTCATTTCGTTAGCTCTGCTAATCCATCAACGAGCGCGTCTATTTCGCTGCGGGGATTGGTTTCGGTGACGCAGACGAGGATGTCGTTAGTGCGTTCGGGGAAATAGCGCGAGAGGGCGAGGCCGCCCGTGATGTTGTGCTCGCTGGCGAGTCGTCTGAGCAGTTCTTCCGCCGCGACGGGCGCGCGAACGACGAACTCGTTGAAGCGCGGCGACGCGGCGTAGGGAAGTGAGAAGCCTTCGATCTCGCCGATGCGGCGTGCGGCGTAAGCGGCCTTTTGCGCGCACTGCATGGCGACCTCTTGCAGGCCGCGCCGCCCCAGCGTCTCAAGGTAGATGGTCGCCATGAGCGCGATCAAGCCTTCGTTGGTGCAGATGTTGGAGGTGGCTTTCTCGCGGCGAATGTGCTGCTCGCGCGTGGCGAGCGTGAGCACGAAGCCGCGCCGCCCTTCCTTGTCGGCTGCAACGCCGACGAGGCGTCCGGGCAACTGCCGAGCGTACTTCTCGCGCGTGGCGAAGAGTCCGAGGTAAGGGCCGCCGAAACTGAGCGGCACGCCGAACGACTGGCCTTCGGCCACGACGATGTCCGCGCCCGACGCCCCCGGCTCGCGCAGGAGGCCGAGCGAGATGCTTTCGGTAACGCAGACGACCAGGAGCGCGCCGACTTTGTGCGCGCGTTCGGCGAGCGATTGTAAATCTTCGACGCAGCCGAAGAAGTTCGGCGACTGCACGATGATGGCCGCCGTCTGGTCGTCGAGCGCGCCGAGTTCGTCGAAATTGGTCGTGCCGCTTCGTTCGTCGAAACCGGCGCGGACGAGATCAATTCCGGCGTGGGCGACGTAAGTGTCGGCGACGTGCAGGTATTCCGGGTGGAGCGCGCCGGAGACGACCACCTTGCGGCGGCGCGTAACGCGTTCGGCCATCAACACGGCCTCGGCCACGGAGGTCGAGCCGTCATACATCGAGGCGTTCGCCACGTCCATGCCGGTCAACTGGCAGACGAGCGTCTGGAACTCGAAGATGGCTTGCAGCGTGCCCTGCGAGATTTCGGGCTGGTAGGGCGTGTAGGCCGTGAAGAACTCGGAGCGCTGGATGAGGCTGTCGACGA
>DASPJG010000112.1:0-2794 GCA_035628755.1 Pyrinomonadaceae bacterium | reverse complement strand
GACCACAATCGAAGAAGTTGTGCGTGAGACGGTCGCTTGAAAAGAGGTTCATCATGTTTTTGCGCGCTTTGGTTTTAACCATACTTATCATGTGTACGGTGGCCGCCACCCTGCCGCTCTCGGACTCTCTGGCACACTGGGCATCGCGCCCTTCGGCATCACGCCGCCACAAAGGCCGCTATGTCCGCCGCCACTCCCGCGCATGGTGGCGACGCTATCGCGCACGCGTCCGACGCCAACGCGCCGTCGCCGCCCAACGCCGCAGGCGTCGCGCCGCCCTGTTGGCGGCCAGAAAACCCGCTGCCCTGCTCGCGCCCGCCGCCAATCATGCCGGGACGGCACACAACACCGGCATCGCCAACAGCCTCGTGCTGCCCGGCGTCACTCTGCCGAGCACGGCCTCGCTCGCAAGCATCACGCCTATGAAACCGCTGCCGTCGGTCGTCCCCGCGACGAAAGACGCTTTGCGGGAACTGCCCCGACCGGCGGCCTCGCCGTTGCCGAACAGTTGGAGCAGCGCGGCGTCGAGTCGCGCCGGTGAGATGCGTTTCAACGTGCGCGCCGCCGACGGGCGCGTGCGCTCCTCCGCCGTCTGGTCGCGCGTCAACTTGCAGTCGGCCACGGCTTCCGCCTCCGACACGCGCAGCAAAACTTTCGGCGGCGTGCCCCTGACGCTTCTGCGCCGCACAGTCATCAACCGGATGGTGGCCGAGGGCGGATGGGTCACGAACGACATGCAACGACAGTTAGGCGAACGGCGCGTGTTCGTCGTCACCGCGCAATCAGTTGCCGCCAACGGCGAACGGCGCGCGTGGACGTTCTACTTCACGGAGTCCGACGGGCAGGTCTACAGCCTCGCGACAAACGCGCCCGCGGAATTTGCAGACACGCTCGCCGCCGAGTCCGAACAGGCCGTCGTCGCGCTCGGCATGCGCCGCGCCAACTCGGCGACCGCTCAACGCTAACCACGGGGCGCGGTCAAACCTTCAACCGGAGCACGAAAACCACTTTCAGCCGCGCATCCCTAAAGCCCGGCGTATGCGCCCGCCGCCCACGCGGGTAATCTTCTCAGGGAGTCCACAAAGAAACATGGCAGCCAACGAATCGTCACTGGCCGATCAACTCTCGCTCTCCGATCTGCTCAAGAAGTTGATCGAACTGGGCGGGTCTGACTTGCACCTGACCACCAACACCCCCCCGCAGGTGCGCGTCGACGGCGGACTCAAGCCGCTCGACGGCTTCAAAACGCTCACCTCCGCGGACACCAAGCAACTCGCCTATAGCGTGCTCACCGATGCGCAGAAACACCGCTTCGAGGAGTCGCTCGAACTCGATTTCTCCTTCGGCGTGCGCGGCCTCTCGCGCTTCCGCGCCAACCTCTTCAACCAGCGCGGCGCGGTCGGCTGTGTCTTTCGCGCCATCCCCTACGAGATCAGGTCGTTCGAGAACCTCGGCCTCCCGCCGGTCGTCACCAAACTCTGCGACAAGCCGCGCGGCCTGATACTTGTCACCGGCCCCACGGGCTCCGGCAAGTCCACCACGCTCGCCGCCATGATCGACAAGATCAACCGTGAACGTCATGAGCACATCATGACCATCGAAGACCCCATCGAGTTTCTGCACAACCACAAGTCGTGCCTCGTCAACCAGCGCGAAGTCGGTTCGGACACCAAAGGTTTCGCCGAAGCGTTGCGCACCGCGCTCCGCCAAGACCCGGACGTGGTGCTCGTCGGCGAAATGCGCGATTTGGAAACCATCGAGTCGGCGTTGCGCATCGCCGAGACCGGCCACTTGACGTTCGCCACGCTCCACACGAACTCCGCCGCCTCGACCATCAACCGCATCATTGACGTGTTCCCCTCCAACCAGCAGGCGCAGATTCGCGCTCAGCTCTCGCTCGTCCTCGAAGGCATCATGTGTCAGGCATTGCTGCCGAAAGCCAACGGGCAGGGGCGCGTCGCCGCGCTCGAAATCCTCGTCCCGAACGCCGCCATCCGCAACCTGATCCGCGAAGACAAGATTCACCAAATCTACTCGATGATGCAGACGGGGCAGGAAAAGTATGGCATGCAGACTTTCAATCAGGCGCTCGCCACGCTCTACCACAAACGCCTGATCTCCCTCGAACTCGCCATGCAGCGTTCGTCGAACACGGACGAACTGCGCGACCTCATCGAACACGGCTCAGGTATCAACAACGGAAACGGCAACGGCGCGAACGGGACACCTGCGCGTCCCGGCGCGCACCCCAGCCCCTACGCCCAGCCGCGACCCATCGGCGCGCGCCCCACGAGATAAGACAGGGTTTCAAGTTTCAGGTTGCAGGTTCAAGAACGAACGACCTCTAACCTCAGTCCTGAAACCTGAAACTTGAAACTTGAAACCTGCAACTTAGGAGTTTTCCACTATGCCCACTTACGTCTTCAAAGGCCGCAACCGACTTGGCGAAGTGATGGTCGGCGAGCGCGTCGCCGACAGCCGCGACGTGTTGAAGCAACTGCTGCGCCGCGAACAGATCATGCTCACCTCGGTCAAGGAGAAGGGGCGCGAGATAGCCGTGCCGAAACTCGGCGGGCGCGGCAAAGTGAAGTCCAAAGAGCTGTCAATCTTCACGCGCCAGTTCTCCGTGATGATTGACGCGGGGCTGCCGCTCGTACAGTGCCTCGACATTCTCGCGAGCCAGCAGGAGAACAAGTTTTTCCAGCAGGTCTTGACGCAAACCCGGCAGGACGTGGAAGAAGGATCAACTCTGGCCGTCGCCATGTCGCGACACCCGAAGGTTTTCGATCAACTC
>DASPJG010000111.1:0-3127 GCA_035628755.1 Pyrinomonadaceae bacterium | reverse complement strand
CGCCCAGAGCGTAATAGCCGGACGAGAGGTTGGTCAGAATAAGCGACAGGTTCGGGTGCTCCGCGCCGTAGATTTTTTCGTAAATCCGCAGCGCGCGACGGTACAGTTCGAGCGCGCGCGGGATGTCGCCCTGCGCCTCCGTCAGGCTGCCGGTGTTATTGAGCGAGACGGCGACCTCCGCGCTGTCAGACCCGGCCAGTTTTTCGCGGATCGCGAGGGCGCGTGCGAAGAGCGGCGCGGCGCGCGCGTATTGCTGCTGCGAATAATAGACGTGTGCGAGGTTGTCGAGCGCGGTCGCCACGTTCAAGTGTTCGTGGCCGAACTTCTTCTCAAAGATCGAGAGGGCGCGCTGCAACAGCGTCTCCGCCTGCGCGTAGTTGCCCTGCTGGCGGTAGAGGAGCGCGAGGTTGTTGAGCGGTTTGGCCGCGTCCGGGCTTTCTGCGCCGAACGATTTTTCGAAGATGGAGAGCGAGCGTTTATACATCGCTTCGGCGCGCGCATAGTCGCCCCGGTTGAAGTACATATTGCCGAGGTTGTCGAGCGTGACGGCCACGTCCGGGTGGTTGAGGCCGAGTCCCTTCTCTTTGTCGGCCAGCGCGCGCCGGAAGAGTTGTTCGGCCTGCAAACTGTCGCCCTTGTGTTCGTAGAGCAGGGCGAGGCTGTTGACCGTGGTGGCCGTATCGGGGTGTGAGGGGCCGACCGTCTTTTCCTTGATGGCGAGCGCGCGCAGGTAGGCTTGCTCGGCGCGTGCGTGGTCGCCCAGTTCGTCGTAGAGACCGCCGAGGTTGTTGAGCGAGACGGCCACGTCGCCGTGTTCGCGTCCCAGCGCCTTCTCGCGGATGGCGAGCGCGCGCAGCATCGTCTCCTCGGCGCGTTTGAAATCGTTCAACTCCTCGTAGAGAAGCGCGACGTTATTGAGCGCGGTGGCCGTGTCCGGGTGCTCCGCGCCTTTGGCCTTCACCAGAATGTTGTAGGAGCGTTCAAAGAGCGGCAACGCTTTGGCATAATCGCCGGTCTGGTAATAGAGGGTTGCGAGGTTGTTGAGCGGCGCGCCGAGCGCGGGGTCGTCCATTCCCTTCTGCTGCTCGCTCAGGGCGAGGGCGCGACGAAACAGAGACTCGGCGCGTTCATAATTACCGGCGGCGCGATTCATTTCCCCCAGCACGTTCAGCGCGCCGGGCACGAGCGAGATTTTCATTTGCGGCGGCAGGTCGAGTTTGTCGAGTTGCTCGGCCAGCGCCAGCGCACGCTCGGCCAGCGGTATCGCTTCGGCATACTTGCCCTCGCGTCCCAGTTTCAACACCTGTTGCGTCAACGGGTAAGACTCGTTGAGCAACTTTGTCGCCTGCTCTATCGTGCTGCCCGAAGGGACACCGCCCGCCGGTGCGGGCGGCGCAACTTGCGCCGGAGACTCCTGCGCCTGCGAGGCGCGCGGTGCGCCGATGCTCAACGTGCGGCGGAGCAGCTCCCACGCGGGCGCGACCTGCTGTGCCGCTTGAGCCGGATAATAAAGGACGACGATGACGAGATGGTTTTGCAGGTTGAGCAGGTAGGCTTCGACGTTCGCCGCCTCGCCCGCGGCGGAGACGAGCCAGCGGTCGCCCTCCGCCCGCGCGCCGCCGATCTCCGTCGTCGCGCGCGTCCGCTGAACCTGCGCCCCGGCGGCTTCGAGCGGTGTAATCACCTGTTCGATGAGCGGCGACAGGAGGCTCGTGCGCGCGGCGTCGAGCAAGGCGGGCACGGTGTCGGCGGGGGCGGAAATCTCCTGCGGCGCGACGTAGACAGTGATCCGCGCATCCAGCCCCGCGCGCGTGAGCGCCTGACCGGGCAACTCTGGGATGCTCCCGTCCTGTGTCACCGTCCAGTTCTCCGGGTAATCGAAAAAGACCTGACCGGCTGCGTGGCGACGCACCCCCTGCACCGGGCTTGCAGCGCGCCGCGCCGCTCCGGCGGCCACCCCGACACTTGGCCTGCCGGACAAAGTTTGCGCCGGGGCAAGCAGTAACAAATTGAGTAAGCTGAGCAGTAATGACAACTGCTGCCGGGAGCGGTGTCTAGCGTTCACGGTAGGGTTCTCCGGCGGGTTTCATATTTCAAGAAATACTTTTAGACACGCGGTTCGAGTGCTGCGCATTCTATAACCGGGGCGGGCAAAGTCAATCAGTATTTCTCACTCCCGGATCATCCAGCCCGCCTAATATCCGAGCCAGCGTTTGCCCGCGCAAGATGGGCGTCGCTCCTTCCTGCGTGGCGACCCAAGCCCCGATCCGGTTCGCGGCCTCGCTGATGAGGGGCAGCGGCGCGCGACGCAGGTAGTAGTGGGCGAGCGCGGCGATGAAAGCGTCGCCCGCGCCTATCGTGTCTTTCACTCGAACCCGAATCCCGCCGTGATCGCTGGCGGCCTCTCGGGTCACCAAGAGACTTCCCCGCTCTCCGCGCGTGATCGCCACGAGTTGGAGCGCGAACTGTTCGAGCAGCCGCCGCGCCAGACTTTCTTCCGTGTCCGCTTTCAACTCCAACATCCCGGCGAGCGTCAACAGTTCCGGTTGGTTCAGCTTGACGATGCTTGCCAACCGGAGCGAACGCTCCAACATCTCGACGTTAAAAAAACTGTGCCTGAGATTGACATCGAAAACGCGCAGAGCGTCGGGGCGCGTGGCTTCGAGAAATTGGATGATCGTCCGGCGTGCGGTTTCGACGCGCTGCCCGAGCGTGCCGAAACAGATCACGTCGGCCTTGCGTGAGAGTTCCGCCCAGCCGCTCGTCCATTCGAGGTGATCCCACGCGGAGTTCTCGTTCATCGCGAAGTGCGCCTCACCGCGCTCGTCGAGCCGCACGCGCACCGTGCCGGTCGGGTGCGCGCGGTCAACCTGTAGATACTTCGTCGAGATGCCGAACCCGGCCAGCCGTTCGAGAGCCTCCGCGCCCAGATGGTCGCTGCCGATCCGGCTCGCAACCGCCGACTCGTTGCCCAGCACTCTCGACATGTAGGCGAAATTAGCGGGCGCGCCGCCGAGTTGCCTGCCGCCGGGCAAGAAGTCCCAGATCAACTCGCCGAGGCCGACCGTGACCGGGGAAGCGCGATGAGGTAGCTCTTGAGCTTGCGTCTTCATTCCAAGCCCGCGCC
>DASPJG010000110.1:0-6324 GCA_035628755.1 Pyrinomonadaceae bacterium | reverse complement strand
CGCAGTTCATCAGCCCCGCGCAGTTCTTCGGCGGCCAACTGCAAGTGCCCGTCACCGTCACGATCCCGGCGACGGCCACCGCCCCGGCGCAAACGGTCACGGGCTTCGCCGCCATCTCGCGCAACCTGCTCATCGCGGGCGGCAACCTCGGCGTCTCCATCGCCAACACCAACGCCGTCAACCGCGACGGGCGGCTCTCGTCCGGCTTCAACCTCGCGGACTTCATTGGCCGCCTTGAGTTGACGCACAGCAAGCGTTTCCCCGTCACCCTGCTCTTCAACTTCGTCACGAACACGCAGGCGCACGACGTGGTGCTGGAGGGCGCGAACGGCGCAAACCGCGTCGTCGAGAACAATGAGAACCACGGCTTCTGGGCGGAGATTCAGGCGGGCAGCACGCGCGAGCGCGGCGACATGCTCTTCAACTATACCTTCCTGCGCATCGAGAAGGACGCCGTGCTCACGCCCTTCAACTTCTCCGACATCTCGCAGCCTTCGGACGTGCGCGCACACCGCATTCTCTTCACCTACACGGCAGACCCGCGCGTGCTGCTCACTTTCACCGGCATCGTCTCCGAACGCCCGCACGGGCTGGCGGGAGCTTTCGGCCAGACGCCCGCAGGCTCTCTCAACCGCCCGACGACGCGCCTGCAATTCGACACGGTGTTTCGTTTTTGAGCTGGCGTCCGGCGCACGTCGCGGCAACTTTTCATCAACATTTAAGTTGCCGTTAATCCGGCTGTAGCGTCGCGGCGTTAGGGTTTGCACACCCCGCCGAACTTTGTCCCGCCTGACTAACTGCGGACAGGGGTCGCGCCGGGCTTCTCCCCGAAGCCTGACGCGACCCCATTTTTTATGCGGCGCAACTGAAGGTGAACGGCGGCGGTTCGCCTAAGCCACTTGATACCGGACGACTTTTTCCTGCGGGCGCACGGAGTTGACGAGCGTCTCGACCGTGGGTTCGACCGTGTAGGTGTCGCAGATCAAATTCTCCGCCGTCTTCGCGTTCACCGGCTTGGAGAAGAAATAGCCCTGCCCGTTTTCGCAACCCAGTTTTCTCAGCGCGGCGAGTTGCTCTTTCGTCTCCACGCCCTCTGCGATCACGTTCATCCCGAGGTTCTGCGCGAGGCTCACAATCGTCCGCACGATCTCCACGTTCTCGCCGTCCTCCGACATGTTGACGACGAACGAGCGGTCAACCTTCAACGTGTCAATCGGGAAGCGATGCAGGTAGCTCAAGCTGGAATAGCCCGTGCCGAAATCGTCTATGCTTAACTTGATGCCGAGCGCGCGCAGTTTCTTGAGCATCTCGGTCGCCGTCTCGACGTTGTCCATCACCGCGCTCTCGGTGATCTCAAGTTTCAGCCCTTCTGGGTTGATCTTCGTCTCTTCGATGATCTGCGTGACGCGCTGGATCAAATCGCTCTGGATAAACTGCTTGCTCGACAAGTTGACGCTGACGAACAGAGGCGGATCGGACGGGAAGATTTTCTGCCAACGCTCCATCTGGCGGCACGCGTCGCGCAACACCCACTCGCCGATGTCCACGATGAGACCGGTCTCTTCGGCCAGCGGGATGAAGTTGGCGGGCGAGATGAAGCCGCGCTCCGGGTGGTTCCAGCGCACCAGAGCCTCGAACCCGGAAATCTTGAAGGTTTCCAGATCGACGATTGACTGGTAGTACACGACCAGTTCATTTCGTTCGACCGCCATGCGCAAGGCCGTCTCCATCTGCAAGAGATCGTTGACCTGCGCGTGCATCGCGGAGTCGTAAATTTCGTGGCGGTTCTTGCCGAGCGACTTCGCGCGGTACATCGCCGCGTCCGCGTCCCTGATCAGCCCTTCGGCCTGATGGTAGCTCGTCCAACTTGAGGCCACGCCGATGCTGACCGTCGTGAACACCTCGCGCCCGTTGAGCGTGAACGGAGCCGCCAACTCGCCCTTGATGCGTTCCGCAACTTCAATCGCTTCGTTCTCTTCGTAAATGTCTTCGAGCAGGATCACGAACTCGTCGCCGCCGAGACGCGCCACCGTGTCGCCCGCCCTGACGCACTTCCAGAGGCGCACGGCCACTTCTTTAAGCAACTGGTCGCCGACGGCGTGACCCAGACTGTCGTTGATGATCTTGAAGCGGTCGAGGTCAACGTAGAGCACCGCGAACTTGCGCGTGTCGTTGCGCTGGGCGCGGGCGATGGCGAGTTCGAGGTGGTCTATGAACATCGCGCGGTTCGGCAGTCCCGTCATCACGTCGTGCATGGCTTCGTGTTGAAGTTGCTCCTCGGCGCGTTTGCGATCCGTGATGTCCTGAATCTGGAAGACGAGCGGCGTGGAAGCCGCGTGCGAGCCGCCCGCCAGCGACGCGCTCCACAGTCCCCAAACTTTATGCCCCGACTTGTGCTGGAAGCGCACCTCGCACTGGTCAATGGTGCTGTTGCCCTTGCGCAGCCGTTTGATGGCTTCGACCGCGACGCTCAGATCGTCCGGGTGGATGACCGTCAGAAAGTCCGTGACGAGCATCTCTCGTTCCGAGTAGCCCAGAATCTTACACAGCGCGCGGTTGACCTGTAGCCAGCGTCCCTCGGAAGACACCAACGCCATGCCGATGGCGGCGAAGTCGAAGGCGTTGCGGAAACGGTCTTCATCGCTCGCGGCGTTGTTGGTGTTGGCCGCCGCCACTTGAGCCTGCGCGGGCACGCTGATGAAGTGGTTGTCCCGGTAAGACGTGTAAGCGAAATACGCGATGGCCGCCGCCACGCCGACAAGCGTGACCACGTTGAGGCCGACGACGTGCGTAGCCCCTGCCGCCAACCCGGCGACGCACCCGGCGGCCAGATAGATGGAGAGCGGCTTGAGATAACTTTTAACGAAAGCCTGCCAGCGTTTCTGCTGGGGGCCTGCGCTCCTGCCGGTCAGCAGGGTCGCCGCGCTGACGACGGACTGGACGGCGATCAACGCGCCGATTGCCGTAAGTATGGCGGGGATGTCCTGCGCCTGTAAGAGTTCGGGCACGGAGCCGAACCCGAAGCGGAGCAGCAGCGCGGCGAGGAAAATCGGAAGGATGGAGATCGCCGAACGGAAGACCAGCGCAGTGATGCTCTTGCTCGAATGAAGCAACACGCAGGGCGTGATGACGCACGCGAGCACAGCCGCCGCTTCGGCGTCGAACACCATCAGGGAGAGCAGCAGGAAGCTGTCCGTGAGGTAGATGTGATTGCCCGCCCCGGCGATCTTCACCGGAAAGCTCGAACTGGCGCGCACCGCCAGCAAGGCGAACAGTAATAGCGGGAGGCCGATATAAGCCACCGGCAGGCAGTACACCGCCGCCAGAAAAATGATGGCGTATACAGACAGGATCACCTTCGTATAGGTGCTGACAGCTTCGTGTTCGCTCAGGCTCTTCATTTAGCTTAACAACGCAGTCGGGTTTTGTTTTAGCTCGCCTGTGGCGAGCGTCTGGCCTACTCCCAAAGCAATTCAAAGGCCACATAACACCCCGCGAATAAATGCGATAAAACCAGCGAACCCGCGAACACCCCGCCAGCCTGACATAGCTTACTGACGCATCTTCCATTCAACTTGACGTGGCGCACGTCAGTTTGAAAGAAATAATGTCACCCTCAACGCGATTAGCGACGGGCTGATTTTCGCCGGCTCGCGCCGCCCGCCCCCGCGCCCACAGTTAACAAACTTTTAAGACAACATTCACTCCTGCTTAACCCGCGCCCCTTAGCCTGCAACTTCGCAACACCGCATGCCTCGCGCAGTTTCAACCGGGCTGAAGTGCTTTTATCAACTATCCAGTGCCTTAATTTTTTGTCGCACCTTTCGCACGCGTGCATCTCGCGCGCCGTCCGTGCTTTCACCAGACTTATAGGAGAAATCTATGCGCCCCGCCAACGAAAGAAGTTTTATCTCGAACTGTAAAAAAGTGTTTGGGCTCTTGCCGTCGATCTTCATCATGGGAGCCGTGCTGGCTCTCGCCCCTTCGATCAAAGCGCAGTCCGGCCCGACGGGGAGTTTGAGCGGCGTCGTGCAGGACGCGAGCGGCGCGCTCCTGCCCGGCGTCACGGTCAACGTGCGAAATACGGGAACGGGGCAAGCGCGCGTCGCCACGACGAATGAAGAGGGGCATTGGACAGTCCCCGTGCTTCCCGTCGGCGCATACGAGGTCACCTTAGAGATGACGGGCTTCAAAAGGTTGGTGCGGCAGAGCGTTGAGGTCGAAGCCTCCGTCACGCGCACGCTCGAAGACCGGCTCGAAATCGGAGAATTGTCCGGTGAAGTGATCACCATCACGTCGGCTGACGCGACGCTGCTGGCGACGGAGACGGCCACGACCGCGCGACAGGTCTCTTCCGAGCAACTCGTCGCCATCCCGACTTCGACGCGCAGTTTCACGCAACTGCTCTCGTCGGAGGCCGGTGTCAGCGCGGAACTTTCGCCCGTGCTCACAAACGGTAACGGCAACGTCTCGCCCTCCGTCAACGGCACGCGCACCACGAGCACCAGCCTCTTCTTCAACGGCGTGGACGCGACCAACATCACCAATAACGAAGGCTCGCTCAACGACAACATCGCCCCCGCGCCCGAAACGCTCTCCGAAGTGAAACTCCAGACCAGCCTCTACGACGCCTCGACGGGTCGCTCCGGCGGCGGCAACTTCCAACTCGTTACCAGAAGCGGCACGAACGACTTTCACGGCGCGGGTTACTACTTCGTTCAAAACGAGCGTTTCAACGCCAACGACTTCTTCTACAACAAGGACGGCATCGAGCGTCCCCGCGCCCGCCGCCACGAGGGCGGCTTCACGCTCGGCGGCCCCGTCGTCAAAGAGAGGTTCTTCTTCTTCGGCGGCTACCAGCGCACGGATGCCAGCACCGGATTTGTGCCCACCGCCAGCAGCCAGACGGTGCTTCCCGCTGCGCTCCGGCTCATCAGCGGCGCACGCACGGCTGACAACGTCGTCGCGGCCTTCTCCGCGCTCAACCCGTGCGTGCGGAATGCTTCCAACACGCCCGTGTCTGGCTTCTGCCTCAGCCCCGCGCAAATCTCGCCCATCGCCTTGAATCTGCTGAACGTCTTGAACCCGATCACGGGCGACTTTCTCATCCCCGCGCCGCGCACAGGGCTGCGCACGACCTTCAACGATCAGCCGGTCGCCGGGACGAACCCCACGCTCTTCGGCGGCAACCCGCTCGTGCGCCAGCGCAACGTCTTCCCGGCGGAATTCGAACAGGATCAGTTCACGCTCAAACTCGACGGGCAACTCACCGCGAACAACCGCCTGAGCGGGGCTTTCTTCTTCGCCAACTTCCCCGGCTTCGATCCCTTCAATGCGCCGAACAGTCAGGCATCGCCCGCCGGTCTCGTGCGCAACGACCGCAATCGCACGCTCGCCGTCTCCGACGTACACATCTTCAGCCCGACGCTCATCAACGAAGTCCGCTTCGGCTACTTCTCCCTGAACAACTCGCGCTCCCTGCGCGACGACTTTGCGGCCATCACGAGCGCGTCGGTCGGCATTGATAACCCTGCGCTCTTCTTCGACAACACCGTCGGCACGCAACGCCTCGGCCAGTTCATCGGCAGGAACAACCTCGCCAACTTCTCCTTCGGCGGCACAAACGACTCTTTCAACCGCCGCCAGCAACAGACCTACAGCATCGCCGACAACGTGACGCTCATTCGCGGCGCGCACACGTTCCGGCTCGGCGGCGAGTACAAACGCTTTCAGTTCGACACCAACCTGCCGGAGGAACAGGCGACGGAGTTCGAGAAGTTCGACAACTTCACGCAATTTCTCTCCGGGCGCGCCACCGAGGCCGACACGCAGTTCGGCATTACCGACAAGAGTTTTCGCTTCCGCGACCTCTCCGGCTACGTCGCCGACGATTGGAAGTTCAACCGGCGGCTGACCTTCAACCTCGGCCTCCGCTACGAGTTTTTCGGCACGCCCGAGGAGCGAAACGGGCAGTTCGGCAACTTCGACCCCGCGCTCCTGACCGGCACGGAGAACCCGCTCTCCGGCTTCATCGTCCCCTCCAACGCGCGACCGACCGGCTTCAGCGCGCTCGACTCCGCGCTCGCCGTCACGGCGCGTGCGAGCAACAAGTCAACCATCAACCCCGACCGCAACAACTTCGCGCCGCGCTTCGGCTTCGCCTACTCGCCCCTCGAGAGCAACCGGATGGTGGTTCGCGGCGGCTACGGCGTCTTCTTCGACCGTCCCTCCTCGGCCTTCATCAACACGGTTTTCAGCAACTACCCGTTCCTGCGCGAAATCGAAGTCACCGCGCCCACTCGGCAGATCAACATCGGCACGGCC
>DASPJG010000109.1:0-5588 GCA_035628755.1 Pyrinomonadaceae bacterium | reverse complement strand
CATCAACGTCGTCTGGGACTTAGCCCCGCACGATCTCTCGATCATGGATTACCTCGTCGCGCGCGACGCCGTCGCCCTGACGGCGACGGGCAGTTCGCACATCGAAGCCGGGATCGAAAACATCGCCTACGTAATGCTGCGCTTCGCCGATTCTTTCATCGCACACTTTCATTTCAACTGGCTCTCGCCCGTCAAAATTCGCCGCACGCTCATCGCCGGAAGCCGCAAGATGATCGTCTACGACGACATCGAGCCGACCGAGAAGGTGCGCGTCTACGACAAGGGCGTGACGACGAACCGCATCGAGTCGGACAGCGACAAGGAGGCGGCTTACCAGACGCTCGTCAGCTATCGCACCGGCGACGTGTGGGTTCCCAAACTCGACTCGACCGAAGCCCTGACGCACGTCTCCGCCGAATTTCTCGACGCCATCATCAACCGGCGCGCGCCGCTCACCGACGGCGTGGCAGGGCTTCGCGTCGTGCGCCTGCTGGAAGCCGCGCAGGAATCGATCAATCAGGGCGGCAGGCTGATCGAGTTGTAGAGTTGGAGATTCGATGTTGGAGTTATGGATTCAGAGTTATAAATCGCTATGACGACACCTTCACCCGGCATGCAGGTTCCCCTGCTCGATCTGAAACAGCAGCACGCGCACCTGCGCGAAGAGTTGCGCGCGGCGATGGATCGCATACTCGATTCGCAACAGTTTGTGCTCGGCGAAGAAGTGCGCCTGCTCGAAGCGGAGATCGCGCGCTACTCTGCGACGCGCCACGCCGTCGGCTGCGCTTCCGGCTCGGACGCGCTCCTGCTCGCGCTCATGTCGCTCGACATCAAGGCGGGCGACGAAGTGATCACGACGCCCTTCAGTTTCTTCGCCACCGCGAGCGCGATTACGCGCACCGGCGCGACGCCCGTCTTCGTCGACATCGAACCGCGCACTTACAACCTCGACCCGTCGCTCGTCGAAGCCGCGATCACGAAACGCACGCGCGCGCTTCTGCCCGTACACCTCTACGGCCAGTGCGCCGGGATGGACGCGCTCTCGGAAGTTGCCGCGCGCCATGCGTTGCCTGTCATCGAAGACGCGGCGCAGGCCATCGGCGCGGAGGACGGAGCGCGCCGCGCCGGGTCTCTCGGCCAGATGGGTTGTTTCAGCTTCTACCCGACGAAGAACCTCGGCGCGGCGGGCGACGGCGGCATGGTCACCACCGACGACGACGGGCTCGCCGAACGCCTGCGACGCCTGCGCGTCCACGGCGGCGCGACCGAATACCTGCACGCCGAGGTCGGCATCAACAGCCGTCTCGACGCGCTACAGGCCGCCATCCTGCGCGTCAAACTCCCGCACCTCGACAGTTGGTCGCAGGCGCGGCGCGAGCGCGCGGAGACTTATTCGCTCCTCCTGACGAACGCGCACCTCAATTTCAATTTGCGCGTGCCGTTCATACGCGAAAACGTCCGGCACATCTTTCACCAGTACGTCGTGCGCGTCCCCGAACACCGCGACGCGCTCGTCGAGCATTTGAAGGCGCACGGCGTCGGCGTCAAGATTTACTATCCCGTGCCGCTGCACCTGCAAGAGTGCTTCCGCTATCTCGGCTACGAACCGGGCGCGCTGCCCGAAGCCGAACGCGCCGCGCGCGAAACGCTCGCCCTCCCCATCTATCCCGAACTGCGGCTCGAACAACAACAATACGTGGTTGACGTGATCCACCGCTTTCAACCTTGACCGGCGACGGGATGAATTCAGCGGCGGGATGAATTACCTTTACATGCGCGGCATGCGCCCGCGCGGTTAATGTTCATAACCTGCGGGCGGCGACAATCCCGCCCCACAATTTTATTTGGAGACTAGACCATTGACGAAGAGAGCTTTAATCACAGGCATCACCGGGCAGGACGGCAGCTATCTAGCCGAGCACCTGCTCTCGCTCGGCTACGAAGTGCACGGCCTGGTGCGCCGCGTCGCCCTCGAAGACCCCTCCCGCCGCTTCGCACGCATCTCTCACCTTCTTGACCGTGTCACCCTCCACCCGGCCAGTCTGGAGAGCTATCCTTCGCTCTTTCATGTCGTCAGCCGCATCGACTTCGACGAGTGCTATCACCTCGCGGCACAGTCCTTCGTCGCCGAGTCGTTCTCCGACGGCTTCTCCACGATGAACACCAACATCAACGGCACGCACTACCTGCTGGCCGCCTTGCGCGAGTTGCGCCCGCGCTGCCGGTTCTACTTTGCCGGGTCGTCGGAGATGTTCGGGAAGGTGGCCGAGACGCCGCAGCGCGAGACGACGCGCTTTCACCCGCGCTCGCCCTACGGCATCTCGAAGGTGGCGGGGTTCGAGTTGACGCGCAACTACCGGGAAGCCTACGGGATGTTCTGCGCGAGCGGGTTGTTGTTCAACCACGAGGGGCCGCGCAGAGGCTACGAGTTCGTGACGCGGAAGATCACCTCGACGGCGGCGCGCATCAAGCTGGGGCTGGCCACGGAGTTACGTCTGGGGAATCTGGAAGCGCAGCGGGACTGGGGGCATGCTAAGGACTACGTGCGGGCGATGTACCTGATGCTGCAACAGGAGGCGGCGGACGACTACGTGGTGGCGACGGGAGAGACGCACACGGTGCGGGAGTTTTGCCGTCGTGCGTTTGCGGAGGTAGGGTTGGATTACGCGGAGTACGTGCGGGTGGACGAGCGGTTTTTGCGTCCGGCGGAAGTGGACTTGCTGGTGGGAGATGCGCGGAAGGCGCGGGAGGAATTGGGATGGGAGCCGGAGTACACGTTCGGGGAGATGGTGCGGGAGATGGTGGCGGCAGACCTGGAAATCGCCGCTAAAGAGGGCGGCCAAGCCAACCGCGCGCGCGGCGTGTAGGACAGTTTGGCCGGGAGTTCAGACCGGGCAGGGAATTTTTAGACTATTGTTTGACTACCGTTTGGTGAAAGAGGCTGAGGGACTTTAAAGAATTGCGGTGTCCCGATTAGACAGGCCATGCTCGATGCAGGGGGAAAAGGTTTTCAAGGCGAGATGAAGGCGGGGGAACGCGCGCCGCGAGTTTCCATCGTGATCGTGACGTGGAACACGCGCGAATTGACGGCGCAGTGCGTTGCCAGTCTGAAAGAGACGCTCGGAGAGTTGGCCGCCGAAATTATCGTGGTGGACAACAATTCCACCGACGGAACCGCCGAACACCTCGCCGCCCAACACCCGGATATAACACTGGTGCGCAGCGAAGAGAATCTGGGTTTCGCGCGCGGGAACAATCTGGGTTTCAAATACGCGCGGGGCGAATATCTCGTCTTGTTGAATAGCGACACGATTGTGCTGCCGGGGGCGGTGCAGCGGCTGGTCGAATATCTGGACGAGCACCCGGAGGTGGTGGCCGTAGGCGGGCAGCACCTGAACGATGAAGGGGAGTTTGTGCCGGAGGGCTTCCGCTTTCCCTCGCTATGGATCGACCTGTCTATCGCCGCCGGGTTGTACAAGTTCGGGCCGTGGCTACTGAAGCGCAGGATGCGTGTGGCGCGTTTGTGGTACACGTGGGAGACGGAGGAAGTGGACTGGCTGGGCAATTCGTTCGTCGCCGTGCGCCGCGAGGTGCTTGAGCAGGTCGGCCCGCTGCCGGATGAGTTCTTTCTCTACGGCGAAGACGTGGAATGGTACTGGCGCATGCGGCAGGCGGGCTTGCGCGTCGCCTATGTCCACGGCGCGCCCATCGTTCACCTTGAGAACAAGAGCAGCAATCAGTTGTACAAAAGCGATAAGCCGTATCGCTTCCTGCACGCCTCTTACGTCTTCGCCGCGCGACACCGCAACCCGCTCGGCTGGCGCATCGGGTGGCTGGCTAAAGCCCTGCACTGGGGAGCGCAGGGCTTGCGCTGGCACGTGCGCGGGATACTGGGGAAGGACGAGGCCGCGCTGGAACAGGCGCGCTGGTTGAAGTCGTTCGCGCGACACCATCTGGATCAGGTCACGGGTCGGATTCCGCCCACCCCGCGCTGACGAGATGAGCCGTCGCGTTTCGCACTCTCTGAACCGGACGAACGTGTGAGGAAGCGGCGAGGCGAAGTTTGAGCCGGGGCAGGCGCGGCACAGGTCGAGAAGCATGAAAACGGAGCACGCAGAAATAGCCGGGAGCGTCGCTACATCTCCGCGTTTCGACGTGTCGCTCGTCGTGCCGTTACGTAACGAAGAAAATTCCTTGCCCGCGCTCGTCGAATCCATCCGGCGGCAGACGCATCAGCCCGCGGAAGTGATCCTGGTGGACGGCGGCTCGACGGACGGGACGGTGCGGCTCGCGCGCGAACTGGGCGCGAACTGCGAAGGCTGGCGCGTGATCGAGGCGACGGAAGCGACGCCGGGGCGCGGGCGCAACATCGGCATCGGGGCGGCGCGCTCGGAGTGGGTTGCGCTCACGGACGCGGGGATCAGGCTTGAGCCGGAGTGGTTGGAAAATCTGGTCGCGGTCGCGCGCGCGGACAGAGACGTGTCGGTCGTTTACGGAAACTACGAAGCCGCCGCCGGGAGTTTTTTCGAACGCTGCGCCGCGCTCGTCTACCTGCCGCCGAAAATGGAGCAGGCGGGCGGTCGGTTGCGCGGGCCGTCCATCGCCTCCGCTCTCTTGAAGCGCGCCGTGTGGGAGGCGGCGGGCGGCTTCCCAGACCTGCGCGCGGCGGAAGACCTCTTTTTCATGGAGCACGTCAAGCGTCTGAACTTCAAAATCGCTTACGCCCCGCGCGCGACCGTGTGGTGGCAGCTTCAGCCGACGCTCGCCAAAACTTTCCGCAAGTTCACGCTCTACTCGCGCCATAACGTGTGGGCGGGGCGACAGTGGGACTGGCATTACGGGCTGGCGCGTCAATACGCCGTCTGGCTCGTCTTCTGCGCGCTGGCCTTCGCGCACAGTTGGCTCTGGCTGGCAGTTCCGGTCGCGGGGACGCTCCTGCGCGCGGCCAAATCAATTTACGTGCGGCGCGAGGGGCGCGGCTGGTCGTGGCTGCTCAACCCGGCGCAGTTCGCGTGCGTCGTCTTCGTGATGCTGGCGGTTGATCTGGCGACGTTCGTCGGCTGGGCGCAGGCCGTGTGGCGGCGGCGTCCGGGCGGAGACATTGGCGTCGGCGTGGCGGCGCATCTCAACGTGCCGAAGCCGGGCGCGGAGCACGAACCGCGATGACTACGTCCAAGCAGACCTTGAAAACTCTCTACCTGTGCTACTTCGGTTTGCGCGAGCCGCTGGTGCAGACTCAGGTGTTGCCGTACCTGCGCGAACTGCGGCGCGGCGGCATCGAGGTGCATCTCGTCACTTTCGAGCCGAACCGCCGCGCGGCGTGGTCGCGCGAGGACGAGCGTGTCTGGCGCGAGCGTTTGGAGGGCGACGGCATCCGCTGGCACGCGCTGGCTTATCACAAAAGTCCTTCCGTTCTGGTGACGCCTTACGACATCCTGCAAGGAGCTTGGACGGCGGCGCGGCTCGCGCGCGCGCACCGGATTGACGTGCTGCATGCGCGCGGGCATCTGCCGATGGCGATGGCTCTGCTCGCGCGGCGTTGGTGCGACGCGCGTCTGCTGTTCGACATACGCGGCCTGCTCGCGGAG
>DASPJG010000108.1:0-10562 GCA_035628755.1 Pyrinomonadaceae bacterium | reverse complement strand
AGCGTTGCCGACGGTGTTTCGCGGGCCGTGCGGCGCGGGCGTCCATTCAGGGCCGTTCCATTCGGTCAACGCCGAGGCGTTCTTCCTGAACACGGCGGGCTTGAAGATCGTCGAGCCTTCCACGGCCTACGATGCGAAGGGCTTGATCAAAGCCGCGATCCGCGACCCAGACCCCGTGCTCTACTTCGAGCACAAGAAACTCTATCGCCTGCCGCGCCTGCGCGAAGAATTGCCGGAGGACGACTACATCGTTGAGATCGGGCGCGCGCGCACGGCGCGCGAGGGGCGCGATCTCTCGATCATCACGTTCGGCGCGCAGGTGTTGAATGCGCTCGACGCGGCCACGGAGTTGGAGCGCGAAGGGTTGGACGTTGAGGTGATAGACCTGCGCACCCTCGCGCCGATGGATAAAGAGGCCATCCTCGCGTCGGTCAAGAAGACGAACAAGGTTTTGATTTTGCACGAGGCGGCGCGCACGGGCGGCATCGGCGGCGAGATCGCGGCGACGATTGCCGAAGAGGCTTTCGAGTGGCTGGATGCGCCCGTGGTGCGCGTCGCGGCGATTGACACGCCCGTCCCTTATTCGCCGCCGCTCGAAGAGTATCACCTGCCGCAAATCAGGGACGTGCTGGACGCGGCGCGCAAATTGGCGGCTTATTAAAACGGGGTGGATTCACCCGGAAATCGAAGCGAAGGAGTGTGGCTATGCCTAAGTATGTTATCGAGCGGGAAGTGCCGGATGCGGGAAAGTTGTCCACGGACGCGTTGCAGTCCATGTCGCAGAAATCCTGCTCCGTGTTGAACAGCATGGGGCCGCAGATTCAGTGGGTGCAGAGTTACGTCACGGACGACAAAATCTATTGCGTCTACATCGCGCCGAATGAGGAAGCGGTGCGCGAGCATGCTTCGCAGGGCGGCTTTCCGGCGAACCGCATTTCCGAGATCAGGACGGTGATTGATCCGACGACCGCAGAAGCAAAGTGAATCGCAGTTCGTGAATCGGCGGGACTGGTTTTCGCCGTTCACGATTTTACGGTTCACGATTCACGGCATATTCACGAGGGAGAACATATGAGCACAGAAGTTGTGATGCCGCAGATGGGCGAGTCCATTGCGGAGGGGACGATCACGCGTTGGATGAAGCAGGTGGGCGAGCGCGTCGAGCGCGACGAGCCGCTGTTCGAGATTTCGACCGACAAAGTTGACGCCGAGATTCCCAGCCCCGCTGCCGGGACGCTCACCGAGATCATGTTCAAAGAGGGTGAGACGGTCGAAGTGAACAAGGTGGTCGCGATCATCGGCGCGGAGGGCGAGCAAGCCGCTGCACCTGCCGCGAACGCGCCCGCCGCGCAGGAGGCCGCCGTCTCGTCCGCGCCGCCCGCGCCCGCCGCGCCGATACCGCCGCCCGCCGCCGCGTCACAATCATCCGCTCCGCCCCCGGCCACAACGTCTCAGACGCCGCAAACCGCAGAGGTCGCGGGCAGGAGTTACGACGACCAACGCCCCGGCGCGAAGGCCGAAGGGCAGTCGCTCGCGCCCGCCGCAGGCGCGGGAGGCGGCAACGGCGAGGCGCAGGCGGTTGACGCCGGGACGGGAGCGAACGGAGGCGCGCAATCGGTCGAGGATTTGCGCCGCACGAAGTCCAGCCCGCTCGTGCGCAACATCGCGCGCGAACACAACATAGACATCACGCAACTCGAAGGCACGGGGATGAGCGGGCGCGTCACGAAGAACGACATCCTCAGCTTCATCGAGTCGGGCGCGCCCGCGCCGCAGCCGCAACAGCAACCCGCCGCGCGCGCGCCACAACAGCAGCCTTCCGTGCAGACGCCGCCCGCGCCGCGCGAAGCCCCGCACGTTCAGCCCGGCGCGGGCGACCGCGTCGAAGCGATGACGCTGATGCGCAAGAAGATTGCCGAGCACATGATCATGTCGCAGAACACGTCGGCTCACGTTGCCACCGTGTACGAGATCGACATGACGCGCATCGCCAAACTGCGCGAACGCCACAAGGCCGAGTTCCTCCAGCGCACGGGCACGAAGTTGACCTACATGCCCTTCATCTTTCAGGCCATCACGAGCGCGCTGCGCAAGTTCCCCATCTTCAACTCGCAGGTCTCGGGCGACCAGATCATCTACAAGCAGGACATCAATCTCGGCATGGCCGTCGCGCTCGACTGGGGCTTGATCGTTCCCGTCATCAAACGCGCCGACGACCTCTCCATCTCCGGTCTCGCACGCGCCGCAAACGATCTGGCCGACCGCGCGCGCAATAAACAACTCAAGCCCGACGAGGTGGCGGGCGGCACGTTCACCGTCACGAACCCCGGCGTCTTCGGCGGCCTCTTCGGCACGCCCATCATCAACCAGCCGCAGGTTGCCATCCTCGGCATCGGCGCGATTGAAAAACGCGCGAAGGTTCTGACCACGCCCGAAGGCGACGACTTCATCGCCATCCGTCACATGGCCTATTTCGCGCTCTCCTTCGACCACCGCATCATTGATGGCGCGGACGCCGAACGCTTCCTCGCCTACGTCAAAGAGTTGCTCGAAGCCGGACAGTTTCAGGTATAGCCTGACGGCGGAAACCTACAGGCAGCGGCTTCCGCGCGGCCATCAGCACGAGGCGCAACAACCTCGCGCGGCATGAGTCGCCGGAAGCCCCTCACACGCTAATCGTCGGCCTAGCGGCGCGGCGTTTTTCGTTAACGCATATTTCTCAACTCTCCCGAAAGCCTCTGCCGGGACTCGCCGCGGGTGGCATACGTTGCCCGACGAGAGTATGATGTGACAATGTTGCAGGCACTTGCACCTCTCCCGCAACGCGCGCGGCTCAACCCGGAGCACCTTACATCAGAAGCGTAAAAAAGTGTTGTACGATGTTTGTGTGTTTTGTTATTATCCCAATTCCTCAAGTTTCCCCCAACTTGACTAACCTCGTTGACAGTGCCTCGCTCCGTTGGTGAGCGAGGTTCTAAACTGTTGATAGCACTCTAGGTAAGTCTTCCAAAGGATATATTGAGATGAGAAAAACCGCCCCTGCTGTGTGCCTTAGTCTGCTCTTGGCACTTTCTTTCTGCGCAGGCGTGTTTGACACCGTTCGCACTCATGCCCAAACAAATTCAGAGATAAAATTAAAAAATAAGGCCTCTTCCGAGGTAATACGAAAGACGGAAGAGGGACGCGGCGGCGACCGTGTGAGAGTCATTATTCAGCCCAACGGCCATTGGAATGATGAACTGAGCCAGGCCATTTCGTTACAAGGCGCTACCAACGTCCGACGCTTCCAGAACTTTGATTTTCGCGTCCTCGATCTGACCGCCAACGCCGCCGCTGCCTTATCCCGGCGCAGCGATGTCGCTTATGTTTCGCTCAACTACGAGGTGAGAACGCTCGGCCACGTCTCTCTGACGACGGGCGCGGATGCCGTGCGCAACACCAGCGGCACGACCACCAGCGGTTTAGACGGAACCGGCATCGGCATCGCAGTCTTTGACTCCGGCATAGACACGATGCACAAGGCATTTCTGGATAAGAGTAATAACCTCCGCGTGATTGCCGGTCAGGACTTCACGGGCGAGACCCGGACGGACGATCCCTTCGGCCACGGCACACACGTCTCGTCCATCCTCGCGGGAAACGGTCGCATCTCGAACGCCACCTACACGGGCATTGCGCCGAACGCCAACCTGATCAATCTGCGCGTGTTGAACTCGCGGGGCGTCGGCTCGGCGGCGCAGTTGCTCAGAGCGATTGACTGGGTGCTGGCGAACCGTGTTCGTTTCAACATCCGCGTCGTCAATATGAGCTTGGGCATGCCCGCCATTGATTCATATAAAAATGATCCCGTGTGCAGGGCTGTGCGGGGACTTGTTGATGCGGGCGTGGTGGTCGTGGTGGCCGCCGGTAACAATGGCAAGGACGGCAATGGAGGCAAGGCATACGGGAGAATCCACTCGCCCGGTAATGAGCCTTCTGTGCTGACTGTCGGCGCGAGCAACACTTTCGGCACGGACGTGCGCAGCGACGATACCGTCGCAACCTACAGCTCACGAGGGCCGACGCGTAGCTATTGGACTGATGCCGACGGCCTCAAGCATTACGACAATCTGATTAAGCCAGACCTCGTTGCTCCCGGCAATAAGCTCGTTAATGCGCGGGCTGTCAATAATAGCCTAGTCGTGCAGCACCCCTCTCTGGATGCGGGCGTCAGCCCGGTTGATAACCGCAAGCAGATGTACTTGAACGGCACTTCAATGGCCACGCCGATTGCCGCAGGCACTGCTGCCCTCATGCTTCAGGCCAATCCGAAATTGACGCCCAACATGGTCAAGTCCCTGATGATGTATACGGCGCAGCCGCTCGCAGGCTTTAACATGTTGGAGCAGGGCACGGGCGAAATTAATGTCGAAGGCGCGGTGCGGCTCGCCAAGTTGGTGCGGACAGACCTCTCTAACAGCACCCCGCTCGGCGATCCCTTCTTGACGACGGGCACGCTGCCCGCCAGCCAGACGACGATTGCGGGCTACACTTTCCCCTGGGCGCGGGGGATTATTCTGAATCAAACCTATATCACGGGTTCTAACTTGATCGCCCTGTATCAAAAGATTTATGGCACGGGCTTACTGCTCGGCGACGGAGTGATTACAGGTGATGGCGTGATTACGGGCGATACGACCATGCTCACGGAGGGCGTGATTACCGGCGATAACATCATGGTCAGCGACGGCGTGATTACCGGCGACGGCACGCCCTTTCTGGGAGTCAACCTGCTGCTCGGCGACGGCACGCGGCTCAACGACGGCTACCTGCTCAGCGACGGAGTGATTACGGGCGACGGAGTGATCACGGGCGACGGGGTCATCACGGGCGACCTCTACCTACAGGCGCAATCGGCGGCCATCAACGGCGATCAGACTTCTTCGATGGCAGTCGAGATTGATGATGGAATAGATTGTCTGGATTATTAATTCTATGGCTGCGCGGGGATGCACATGCACAATGGCGAAATCATCAATCTCAGGGGCGAACTGACAGACCCCCGGGCTGGCGGAACGGCGGCGGTCGCGGCGCGGCTGCAAACTAGCGCAGGCAGGTTAGAGATTATGAACAAGCAGCAGTTCACCCGTCCCTTCATGTGGTTGATCGTCGGGGTAGGTTCGGCGGCTATTATGTTTTCGGCTTACCGCCTGCCCCTGCCCCGACTCGATCTGAAGTTCCTGCTGCTCGCTCTAATGGTTGCGGTTTGCTCGCGCGTCGCCGTTCCGATCCCGCACGTCAGCGGGCGCATTACGGTCTCCGATACGCTCATCTTCCTGACGATACTGCTCTACGGCGGGGAGGCAGCCATTCTGCTGGCTGCGGTCGAGGGCGTCTGTTCCAGCCTGTGGATCAGCAAGAAGACGATTACCATCATCTTCAACTCCGCCGTGCTGGCCTGCTCCACTTTTGTGACCGTCTGGGTCTTGCGCCTCTGCTTCGGCGAGATCGTGCATATCACCGACCGCGGTTACACGGCGAATTTTCTGGTCGCCATGTGCCTCATGGCGTTGATCCAGTATGTCGCCAATTCAGGACTGATTGCCCTCGAAAAATCCTTCAAGCTGAACAAATCTTTCTGGCAGACGTGGAGCACCTATTATCTCTGGACTTCCGTTACGTTTTTCGCGGGCGCGTCGCTGGCCGGAATCACCGCGCATCTGATCCACGCGTTCGGCTTCTATGCCGTGCTTGCGACGGTTCCGATCATCGCCATCATTTATCTGACCTACCAGACTTACCTGAAAAACATAGAAGTTGCCGCCGCACACGCGGAGCAGGCGCAGCGTCATGTCGGGGAGCTTTCGTTGTACATCTCCGAACAGAAGCGCAGCGAAGAGGAGCGCGAGAAGATTTTGCTGCGCGAACAGGCCGCGCGCTCCGAGGCCGAAGCGGCTAATCGCATCAAGGACGAATTTCTCGCCACGCTCTCGCACGAACTGCGCACGCCGCTCACGGCCATCATCGGTTGGGCAGGCTTGCTGCGTTCGCAGGATTTCAACACAGACCTGAGAGAGCAGGCGTTGGAAACCGTCGAGCGCAACGCCAGAACTCAGGCGCAGTTGATAGACGACCTCTTGGATGTCTCAAGAATCGTCTCCGGCAAACTTCTCCTCGACGTAAAAGAAGTGGAACTGGACAAGGTCGTCACGAGCGCGATCAATGTGGTGCGCCCGGCGGCAGACGCGAAGGGCATCGGTATTACTTACGACCGGGGAACGGGCAGGAATTTCATCAAGGGAGATGCGGCGCGTCTCCAGCAGATCGTCTGGAACCTGCTCTCAAACGCGGTCAAGTTCACACCCGAAGGCGGCTCCGTCAGGATTTCCCTTGAGCGCATGGGCACACACATAAAGTTATCGGTCAGCGACACGGGCAAGGGCATCGCCACGGAATTTCTCCCGCACGTCTTCGACCGCTTTCGACAGGCCGACAGCACCACGACCCGAAACCACGGCGGGCTTGGCTTAGGGCTGGCAATCGTCCGCCATCTGGTCGAACTGCACGGGGGCACGGTCAGCGTGGAGAGCGACGGCGAGTGGCAGGGCGCAACCTTCTCGACCACTTTTCCGCTCCTCGCGGTCAGCACGGAATCCTATAGCGCGGAAGCGGCGGGCAGCGACAGCAGCAGCAGGGATAGCAGAGCCACGGGCAGCCGCCATGAACTGGAAGGCTTGAGGGTGCTGGTTGTTGATGATGAACCGGACACCCGTCAGGTGATCAGCGCGGTCATTTCAAAATCGGGCGCGGAGGTGAAAACCTGCGCTTCCGTCCCCGAAGCTTTGGAGACGCTGAAACAGTGGAAGCCGGACATCCTGATGAGCGACATCGGAATGCCCGACGAAGACGGCTATTCTTTGATACGGAAAGTGCGCTCGCTTTCGGTTGAGTGCGGCGGGCTTATTCCGGCGGCTGCGCTCACCGCCTATGCGAGAGACGACGACCGCGAGCGCGCTCTGGCCGCAGGCTTTCAGATGCACGTGGCAAAACCAATCGGCTCCAAAGAGTTGATTGACACCATCGCCGGTCTTGCCGGACGGACGATCCCTGGCATCGAATTTTAAGGGTCACGCGGGACAAGCAGGTTCACGAACCGGCGAAAGCAGAGAGCAGAAAAGCGAAGGGGCGAGAGCGCAGGCGGAGTTTTCTCCTGCGCTCTCACCCCTTCGCTTTTTCAGATTTCGCCCCGCGATTGTTGCGATAACGTGGCGATCAAATTCTAAATTGGCTCGGCGCAACGGAAACGCGCCTTTTTATCATCTACCCTCTTGACTCCCCAAAAACGTTTGACGAGAATCACAAGCGATTCAGGAAACCAAAACAGTACCTCGCGTGGGTTTGGTCAAAAACGGTTCGTGGGCGCGCCCGACATCAAGCGTCCGGTGCGCCGCAGCATGTGGCTGCGACGCCTTTTCTTTGTCGGGTCTCAGTCAAGCATCCCTCGCCGCGCGAACCGTTCTCTTGATGAGAAGCAACAGCAGCAGCGAACTTGAATTTTATAACTCAGTTAAGCAGGAGAAAGAAAAAATGAACGTGAACAAGCCGAACAGATTCCGGGTGTCAAGCATCGCCCTCACCGTCGTGCTGGCGTTGGCCTCCGCCGCCTTCGCACAGACGACCCAGCCCGCCAGCAGCGGCGCGAACTCGCGCACCGTCGCCAACGGCCAGAAAATGACCGTCAAGGGCGTCGTCACCAGCCGCGACATCGACGCCAACACTTTCGTCGTGCAGGACATCAACGGCGTCAGCACCAGCGTGCGCCTGACCGACCGCACGAGCGTCAAATCGAAAGGCGGCTTCTTCGGCGGCGGCTCGACCTACGGCGCGTCGAATATCCTGCGCGGCCTCAACCTCGAAGTTGAAGGGCGCGGCGACGCCGCAGGCAATCTCGTCGCGGAGAAAGTCCGCTTCGGGAGCACGGACTTGAGGGTGGCGCAGTCAATTCAGGCGCGCGTCGATCCGGTCGAAAGCCGCGTCGGCACGGCGGAGAATCGCATCGGCCAGGTGGAACAAAATTCGCAGCGTCTCTCCGGCCAGTTGGATGAGTTGGCCGCAGTGGCGAACGCGGCGGGCGGCGGCGCAAAGGCCGCACAGGAAACGGCGGATGCCGCCGTCTCCGGCGTCAACATGACGAACGAACGCATCTCCGCGCTCGACGACTACGTGGCGCAGCAGACCGTGAACGTCAACTTCCGCGTCGGCAGCGCGGTGCTCACGCCGGAAGCCAAGACCACGCTCGACCAGATCGCGCAGCAGGCTCTCAAGGCGCGCGGCTACGTGCTGGAAGTGCGCGGCTTCGCCAGCGCGGACGGCTCGGAGGCGAAGAACCGCCAGCTCAGCCAGCGTCGCGCCGATGCGGTGGTGCAATATCTGGCCTACACGCACAACATTCCGTTGCGCCGCATCGTGACGCCGTTCGGCTATGGCGAACAGCAGGCCGTCGCCGATAATGCGACGCGCGAGGGTCGGCAGCAGAACCGTCGTGTGGAAGTCAGCGTGCTCGTCAACCGCGGCCTCATGCAGTCCGCGCCGAACATGAGCACGGCGAAGCCCGATCAGGCGACGCCGCAGGAATAACCGCAACGGCCTAGACGACACAGGGCAGCGGGAAGGGGGCAGGGGTAAAGGCGAAGGGAAGACCACGCGACAGGCTTCCCCTTCCCCTTTACCCTTTGACCTTTTCCGCTGATGGATAACTTCGATGATTAAAGCCTCATACAAACGGCGTGCGCTCTCGCTGCTGACGACGATCATTTTCGGATGGACGCTTCTTGCTGCCGTCCCTTCCTTCGAGACGAGTGCGAGCGGGCAGACAGCAGCGGCGACGATGACGGCTCGCGGTAGCCATCGTGCGCTGCAGCAGCAGCCGACCCGCGTCCCGCAACTGCCGCCGCAACAGCCGCAGGCGACGCCGACTCCCGCGCCGTCTCCCAAGCCACTCAACGAAGGCAGCACGAATCAGTCCGGCGACGAGAGCATCATCGCCGACGATGACGAGATCGTGCGCGTCACGTCGAATCTGGTCGTCGTGCCCGTGTCGGTGACGGACGAGCGCGGCGAGCCTGTGCAGGGATTGAAGGCGGCAGACTTCCGCCTCGAAGAAGAGGGACGCGCGCAGGAGATCGCGCATGTCGGCGACGCCGAACAGGTGCCGCTCGACATCGCCATCCTCTTCGATGTGTCGAGCAGCATCGGCGAGCGTTTCGCCTTCGAGCAGGAGGCCGCCGCGCGTTTTCTCAAACAGGTCTTGAAGCCGATTGACCGCGCCGCCGTCTTCGCCATTGAAGGCAAGCCGCGACTCGAACAGCAACTTGCTTCCGCCGAGATCGCTTCGGCCAAGCTGCTCAAGATTCCCGCGCCGAGCAAATCCACGCCCACGGCCTTCTATGATTCGACCATCACCGCCGCGCGCTATCTCGCGCAGAACGCGCCGGGCAGACATCGCCGCGTTATCGTCGTCATCTCCGACGGCGACGACAATTTCAGCGAGCGCGTGAAGGCGGGCGAAGTCGAAGACGCGCGCGCTCTGAATCGCGGCGAGAAATTGCCCGCGGGCGCAAACGCGCGCCAGCAGGCGACGCACCGCAAGGCTCTCATCGAAGTGCAGCGCGAAGTGCAGCGCGCCGACGCCGTGTTTTATTCCATCAACCCGAGCGGCGGCGGGCTGAAGTTCAACGCTCGCGGCACGCGCGCGCAGGAGGGCATGCAGCAACTCGCCGCCTCGACCGGCGGCACGTCCTTCGCGCCCCAGCAACTCGAAGAACTCGACGACATCTTTCGCCGCATCGCCGCCGAACTCCGCGCCCAGTACCTGCTCCAATACCATTCAAACAGCGACGCCCCGAACGGCTCATTCCTCAACATCCGCGTCCGCACGCCCGCACGCGCCGACGCGCGCGTCCGCGCACGCAGCGGCTACTACGTGAAGAAGTAGATGGTTTGAAAGCCGTAAATCGTGAATCGTAAATCGTAAATAGAAAGAACAAGTTTTAATCTATTTACGATTTACGATTCACGATTTACGGCTTTTACATTTCCAGAAGTACGTCTGCGAGCTGGTTGGAGACTTCGATGAGGGCGCGACCGGCGGCATCGAGTTGGCCGGCGTTGGCGCGCTGTTCGGCGGCGGCGGCTGTGGCGGCGACGCCGCTGAGGCGCGTGTAGTGTCTTTCGAGGCCGGGCGTGGTGCGGAAGTAGAGTTCGAGCTTGTCGAGCCGGTCGCGGATGTTTCCCAGACTCTCCAAAACGGTCGTGCGGCTGCGGTCGAGGATGGCCTGCGCCTGCGGCGACACCGCGCCGCCCTCGCGCGCCTGCTTCTCGTTCGACTCCACGCCGACCGAGGTGCGCCCGTAGAGATAGAGAAAACGCGTCAGCGTCTTCAACTCGTCGGCGAGACGGATGCGCGCCGCGTTGAGCGTGCTCGTGCTGGCTGCCGCCGGCGTCCTTGCGCGGGTCGTGGAAGGCCGCCTCGCCGGAGCCGTTCGACGCTGGCGTTGCGCCGGAGAGTCGGCTGCGGGCAGCAG
>DASPJG010000107.1:0-3216 GCA_035628755.1 Pyrinomonadaceae bacterium | reverse complement strand
CCCGGAAGGTTGGACGGGATACGGAAATCGAGCTGGCAACGGCTGAAGCCGGTGCTGTTCGGAATGGGGCAGGTGCCGCCAATCGGGTCGCCATTCGTGCCGATGATCGTCTGCCGGTTGAAGTCCGCAATCGTCTGTCCGGGGAAAATCTCGAAGTAGTCGTTGCGGAAGAAGTTGCCGCCGAAAGAGCCGCGCGGCAGTTCATACTTGAAGCGGTCGAAGAAGCGGCCATAGCTGCCGAAGAGCTTCGTGTTGCCGGTGCCGAAAACGTCGAGGGCGAAGCCCAGACGCGGCGCAACCTTGTCGCTGTAGTCGAACTCGACGCCGGGCGCGCCCGGTGCGAAGCTGGGCGAGATTTCCTTCTCGGTTCTGATGCCCAGGTTCAAGGTCAGGCGGCTGATCGGCTGCCACGAATCCTGAATGTAGAACGCGCGGTTGTCGCTCGAAGCGGAACCCTGCGCGCCGAAACGCTGGAGGAAGCCAGCGCCGATGGCGTCCGGGCTGCGGGGAACTTCGTCGTGTCCCGAAAGCGAGGCGATCGACTGGTTCGCACCGAAGCGGAAGACCACCGTGTCAACGGTCGTGCTCTGAATCTGGTTGCTGATGCCGTTGAACTGGAAGCCGCCCTTGAACTGGTGGCGACCAATAAAATTGTTGACGAGGTAGCTCGCGTCGGCGTCGAAAGTGCGACGACGTGAAACGTCAAACAGGAGTTGAGAGAAGCCCGGGAAGTTCTGCGAACCCGCATTGAGTCCGAAACCCGCCGGAGCCTCTGTGCCGGTCACCTGAACGATTTGCCGGGTCTGACCGGCGATGCCGGGGACGCCGTAGTTGCCCAGCTTCTCGTTGAGGAAGCTGTAGCCGCCACGCGCGGTCACGACGATCCTGTCGGTCGGAGTCCAGATGAGCGATCCGGTCGTGTTGTTCGAAGACTGGCGACCGCCGACGTTGTCCTGAAACTCCGCGCCCTGCACGCGTCCGCGGCCAGGGAACGTGATGCCGGGCAGCGTCGCGTCGGTCACGGTCGTGAAGCCGGGCAACGTACCCAGTTGATCAATCGGGTTCCACAGGTACGTACCGTTCATGCGCAGAGAGTTGAACGGCTGGATGTCGATACGGCCAAAAGCGTATTCGTTCTTCTGGCGCGAGGTGTAAACCTGCGAGTTGGTGATAACGCGACCAACCGGGTTCGAGCTGATGTAGTTGATCGTGCGCCGGGTGTTGAGAATCTGCGGCGCATAGCTGCCGAAGAACCACGCACGGTCTTTGATGATCGGGCCGCCGAGAGAGGCGAACGGGAACAAGTCCGTGCCCTGATCTTTGAGCGGCGTGAGATATTCGGTGCTGTTAGCCGGGGTAAGCCGCAGGAACTGGCGCGGGTTGCCCTGGAATTCCGCGATGCGGAACTCGCTGCCGATATCGCCGTGGAACTCATTGCTGCCACCACGGGTCACAACGCTCACCACGCCGCCGGTCGCGCCACCGAATTCAGCGTCGAAGCCCGAAGACCTGACCTGAATTTCCTGCACGAACTGGAACGGGATGTTGTTGTTGAGGTTCAAGGTGCCGGTGCGGAAGTTGGTCACTTCCTGACCGTCAATGATAAAGGTATTTTCCGATCCCGAAGCTCCATCAATCTGAAAACCGCCGGAGAGCGCTTCGTTGCGCACAGCCGGGGCAGTGGTCAGCAAGCTCGTGAAGTTGACGCCTTTGGGCAGCAACTCCGCAGTCCGCTGCGTGATGTTCGTCTGAATCTGATTTTCCGTCGGGTCAATAGACGCCGTATCGGTGGCCAACACGTCAACGACAGTTGACTGGCCGCTGATGGCGAGGCTGAAATTGACCGGGGTGGTTCTACCGAGAACAACTTCAACGTTGTTCACCGTCGCCGCGCCGAAGCCTGCCGTCTCGGAGGAGGTCAGGGTGTAGAAGCCGGGCGGTACTTGCAGGATACGATAGAAGCCTTGATCATCCGTGGTCACGGTGCGGGTAAAACCAGTGGTGGCGTCGGTGCCGGTGCTCCCGGTTCTCGCACTGCTCGTCGCAGTCACCTGAACGCCCGGCACAATCGCGCCGTTCGGGTCCCTGATAGTGCCCTCAATGTTCCCCGTCGTCTCTTGCCCAAAGGCGCTCACGCCAAAGCAGAGAAGAAGGGCGAGCAGAGAGGCAAAGGAACTGAGTTTTTTGCTCATGCTGTCACTCCTTACTGAATACATTTTGTGAATTGAAGACTAAAGTTAAGCGACGGAATCTTCCGAACACTCATAACAAACCTAACGCGGGTAAGAGAGCAATTAAAAGGCCAGAAGCAGGCTGATAGCCGCGTGGCGAGTGCAACTGCCCTAGAGTTAACGACATAGCTTCATCAGGTGGGTGTCCGTAAAGAATGCTTTGACGGTCTGCCCGCGCCATGAAGCTACAAATTTCTGGAGACTATCCGAATTTTTGAATCAGTTTAACAAGAATGGCCTGCCTACCGGGAACTCGTCTGCCCGCGACTTAACGGGTGGCCGCTTTCGCCACGCCCGATTTCTCGCGCAGCACCTTGATGGTTTCACGAATCTTCGCCGCATCGCGCGCGTCCTGTTGATGCTTGAGAAAGAGTTCCAACGCGTCGGCGGCTTCTTTGTAGCGCCGCTGTTCGCTATACAGTCCGGCCAACTGCCAGTGCACCTCTGCCGACTTCCCCTGACTCAATTCGTTGGCGCGTTTTAAAGCCGCTTCGGCCTCGCCGGCCTTGCCCGTCCGCCGGAAAGCCTTGCCCAGATAAACCTGCACATCAACCGACTTGTTATAGAGCGTTGATGCGCGTTGCAAAGTCTCAACCGCCTTGTCGTAGAGTTTCAAGTGATACTGTGCGATCCCTAATCCGGCCAAGCTGGAAAAACTGCTGCGATTAACTTCCACGGCTTTCGTCAGCAGGATGAAACCGGCTTCGTGATAACCGCGCGAGACGTATTCTCTGCCGAGACGATCCAGCGCGTCGTAATATTCGGGGAAGATTTCGAGCGACTGCTTGAGGTGCTCGAAGCCTTCCTTGTCCCTGCGTTCGGCGAGCGCGCCGAGACCCTGCTGGTAAAGTTTCTTGGCTCCGTCCGGCACGGCCTGTGCGAAGACGACGCCCGGAGGGGCTTCGGCGAGCGGCCCGGCGTTGGCGTTCGGTTTCAGCCTCAGGTAAAAATCCATCTGCTCGCTGACCGCTCCCGTGCCGGGGAC
>DASPJG010000106.1:0-4361 GCA_035628755.1 Pyrinomonadaceae bacterium | reverse complement strand
CGCCGACACCGCAGGGCGCGCCCGCCGCCGAGCGCACGCTTTACCAGATCAACTTCGCGCTCGACTTCGACGCGCGCACCTTTACGGCGACCGAGCGCGTGCGCTGGGTCAACGACGACGACCGCCCCGCCTCGGTCGTCTATTTTCATCTCTACGCGAACATGCGCAGCGGCAACGGCAACAACGACGCCGCCGCAGCACGCGGCGAAGAGGCGGCTGCCGCGCCGGACGAACCGCGCATCGAGATCAAGAGCGTGCGCCACGCCGGGACGCAAAGCCCGCTCGCCTACGCGCTCGACGTACCGGCGACGCTGCTGCGCGTCAACTTGCGCGAGCCCGTCGCCGCCGGTTCCGCGACCGACATCGAGATCGCGTTCACGGGCGTTGTCCCCGAAATTGACCCGGACGAGACGAGCCTCCCCTCGCACGTCATCCAGCAACTCGGCGCGGCCTTGCGCGACACGCGCGAGACGCGGCGCGCGCGAGACACCAATTTCCGCGCGCGCGGCGTGATGCTGCTCGGCGCGGCCTATCCCGTGCTCGCCGTGCGCGACGGCGACGAGTGGCAGCGCGAGGTGCGCCCGACCATCGGCGACCCGTTGTACACGGAAGTGGCCGACTATGAAGTGACGATTGACGCGCCCGCCGACATCGCCCTCTTCACTTCCGGCGAAGCGCGGCGCGCGGGCGCGGCGGGCGGCGAGGGCGGCGCGAAAACGGTCGCGCGCACTTTCGCCGGAGAGAACTTGCGCAACTTCGCCATCCTCGCCGGGCGCGGGCTGCAATCGGGTGAGCGCAACGTGGGCGGCCTGCGCGTGCGCTCCATCTGGACGACGGAGCACGAGAAGATCGGGCGGCGCGTGCTCGACACGGCGGCTGAGGCCGTGCGCGTCTTCACGGCGCGCTACGGCGCGCTGCCCGTGGCGAGCGTGAGCGTGGCGGAAGCGCCGCTCGTCGCCGGACTCGGCAGCGCGGAGTTTGCCAACCTGAGCGTTATCGCCAGCGCGTTCTACGTTGACTTTGACTCGCCCGCCGTCCGCAACCTGCCCGAACTCGTGCGCGAGCAGCGCGCCTCCGTCGAAGACAGTCTGGAGTTTGCCACCGCGCACATGCTCGCGCACCAGTGGTGGGGCATGCTCGTCGGCAACTCGCCCGAGCGCGCTCCAGTGCTCGACGAAGCCCTCGCGCACTGGTCTGCGCTCGTCTACTACCGCGAGACGCACGGCGCGATTCGCGCGCAGGCCGCGCGCGAAGATCAACTGCGCGGCGTCTATGAAATCTATCGCACCTTCGGCGGCGAGGACATGCCCGCCCTGCGCCCCGCGCGCGACTTCCGCAACTCGTTCCAGTACGCCGCCATCGTCTCGGCCAAGGGCGCGCTCATGTACGACGCGCTCGTCAAACTGCTCGGCGAGGAACGCGTCTTCACCGCGCTGCGCCGCTACGCCGAGGCCAACCGCCATGAGATCGCCGAACTCGATGATCTGCGCGGCGCGTTCGTCGCCGAGGCGCGCGTCACCGAGCGTCGCGCCGTCACGCGCACCTTCGACCGCTGGCTCTCCGAGCGTCACGGCGACGAAGACGTTGCGCCGCCCAATCCGCAACTCGCCGCCGCGCTCGGCGTCACGCCCGAACCGCCCGGCGCGAACAATCGCAACGCCTTCTCGCGTCTCGGCAGGTTCTTCTGGCGACAAATGACGCGCATCCGTTGAAGCGTAAACGCAACCGTTGAAGCGCAAAGAGGACAACTTTCGGGATGAATGAACTGAAACAGGCGGGCGGCGCGCGCGAAGAGGCGAAAGCATTGACGCCTGACAGGCGGCACTCTCAAGTTGAGATCGAGCAGAGCCTCGACCAGTTGAGCCGCTGGATGGACGGGCTGTTTCGCATCCCCGGCACGGGCTGGCGGTTCGGCCTCGATGCCATCGTCGGCCTCATCCCCGGCGTCGGCGACACCATCTCGACGCTCACCGGCTTCTACATCCTCGCGGCGGGCGTGCGCTACCGCGTCTCGAAGGTGACGCTGCTGCGCATGGGACTCAACATCGGCGTGGACTACCTCTTCGGCGCAATTCCCGTCATCGGCGACCTCTTCGACATGGCGTGGAAATCAAACCAGCGCAACGTCGAACTGCTGCGCCGCCGCGCGACCGTCTCGGCCGAAGAGGCGCACTCCGGTCGTCTGAGCGACTGGCTCTTCGTCATCCTCGTTATGCTCGCGCTGCTCGCGCTGCTCGTCGGCTCGATCACCATTCTCTGGTTCATCCTGCGCTTCATCTACGACCAATTCTCGACGCTCTTCTAAACGGCTTTTGCTGCGACCGACGGGAAAGCGGGCGACCCCTCGCCGGGGAATCGCCCGCTTCCGTTTTCGTCAATACTCTCGCGCGTGCGCGAAGCCGTCTACGAGGCGGCCTTGCCCTCTCTGCCTGGGGCGAGCATGCCTTCGAGCGCAGCCCCGACCGTGCTCAGGCCGCGCTCGCCCGACGCGAAACTACGCAGCTTGCCCTCGCCGTCGTACAGGTAATAGGCGGGCACGTCGCCCCCCTCGTTTTGAAACGCCTCGCGCAGTTTGTGTTCGTTATCCACGGCGCACGGCTCTGTGAGATTGTGGAGCGCGACGGCCTCGCGCACCTTCTCCGTGTCCGCGTCGGCCTCATTGCGCGGCGTGTGGACGGCGATAACACGCAGGTCGGCGAACTCGTCGCGCCAGGCGGCCACCTGCCGCAGGTTGTCCTTGCAGATGTTGCAACCGACCGACCAGAAGTGGACGAGCGTCGGATGCCCCTTCGCCTCTTCCGCGGCGCGCGCGCCCGTCGCGTTAAACCACTGCGTCGCCCCTTCCAGCGAAGGCATCTCCGTCCCGATCCTCGGCATAAAAATTTTCCTCCGGTAAACGGTAGAGGGTAGCAGCGCGCCTTACATTCGGCATCTACCGCTCGCCCTCTACCAACTTCTTGAGGCCGCCCGCAAGACTCGCGTGGCGCGCAGAATTCTCTTTCCAGCGAACAACCGGCGTTCAACTCACGCACGACTTTGTAGCGCAGGACGCCTTCGGGGTCAATCGCAGAGAGGTCTTCAACCGCGCCGGTAATCACAGCTTCGGGTGGCGCGCGACGAAATCAACGAGCGCGCGGACGTATGAGGGAAAGGGCGGGCAGGAGACGCCGTGCGGCGCGAGCAATCGAACGGCGCGCGTCGTGTCATAAGTCTGTTTGGTGAAGAAATAGGGCACGCCGACGCGCGGAAGTTTCGACAACTTCTCCGAGAGCGGCAGATTGAGCGTCGCACGCACGAGCGGCTTAGGCAGACGGACGCGCGAACCGCGCCCCGCGAGCGCGTGTGAGATCGTCTCGAAGAGTTCGCCGGTGGTGAGCGGGTTCGGGTCGGCCAGTTGCACCGTCGCTCCGGCGGCGCGCTCGTCGCGGGCTAACGCCGCCATCGCCGCGACCACGAAATCAACCGGCACGATGTTCAAGCGCACGTCCCGGTTGCCGATGTTCACAAGCGACAGCAGCCCCGGCCACATGCGCAGGTACTTGATCAGGTAATAGATGCCGTCGTACTTCGCCGTCTCGCCCGTCTGCGAATCGCCGCACACGACCGCCGGGCGATGAATCGTCACCGGCAATTCCGATTTCAAACGCTCGACTTCCAACTCGGCCAGATACTTCGTCTCTTCATAAAAATTACGGAAGCCCGCGCCGTGCTCCAACTCGTCCTCGCGGATTACGCCCGTGCGCAATCCCGCGACGTAGCAGGTCGAGACGTAATGATAGCGACCGAGCCGCGTGCAGGCGCGGGCGAACTCGTTGACGTTTCGCGTGCCCTCGACATTGACACGCATCGCGGGTTCGCGCCGCACGCCCAGATCGTAGATCGCCGCCAGATGAAACAGCGCGGTCGTCTCCGCACGCGCCGCTTCAAACTCCGCCGCGCTCATCCCCAGACGCGCGCGCGTGATGTCGCCCTCGACGATTTGAAAGCGTTCCGCCTGCGCGCCCGTCTCCTCCGCCAGACGCACTATCTCCTCTCGCGCACGCGCCACGAACGAGGGTTGCACCAGCAACAGAAATCGCGCGCCGCCCCGCGCCAGTTCCTTGATCAAACGCGCGGCGATGAAGCCGGGAAAGCCCGTCAGGAAAATCGTCTCTTGAGTTGTGTTGCCCATCTCTTATCTTGCGAAGCCGGCTAACCGCGCACGAGTTCGACCAGAGTCCGCACGCCCGTGCCGGTCGCCCCGGCGGGCGCGTGCGGTTGGGATTCTTCATGCCAAGAAGTGGCGGCGATGTCGAGATGCACCCAGGGAGTGTCGGCGGCAAACTTGCTGAGGAGCAGGGCAGCGGCGGTGGCGTCGGGGC
>DASPJG010000105.1:0-5903 GCA_035628755.1 Pyrinomonadaceae bacterium | reverse complement strand
CACCCAGATACGCGCGAGGTCTTCCTTGCTGATGAGAAGCTCCTCTTTGCGCGTGCCGGAGCGTTGGATGTCGATGGCGGGGAACAGCCGCTTGTCCACGAGGCGGCGGTCGAGGTGGATTTCGCAGTTGCCCGTGCCCTTGAACTCTTCAAAGATCACGTCATCCATGCGCGAGCCGGTGTCGATCAGCGCGGTGGCGATGATCGTCAGAGAGCCGCCCTCTTCGATGTTGCGCGCTGCGCCGAAGAAACGCTTCGGACGCTGCAAGGCGTTGGCGTCAATACCGCCGGAGAGAATCTTGCCCGAAGGCGGCACGACCGCGTTGTGCGCGCGCGCGAGGCGGGTCAACGAGTCGAGCAGGATAACCACGTCGCGCTTGTGCTCGACGAGCCGCTTGGCCTTCTCGATCACCATGTCGGCGACCTGCACGTGGCGCGTCGGCGGTTCGTCAAACGTCGAAGAGATGACTTCGCCGTTGACCGAACGCTGCATGTCCGTGACTTCTTCCGGGCGTTCGTCAATCAGGAGCACGATCAGAGAGACTTCCGGGTGGTTCTTCGAGATCGAGTTGGCGATGGTCTGGAGCATCATCGTCTTGCCCGTGCGCGGCGGCGCGACGATGAGGCCGCGCTGCCCCTTGCCGATGGGCGTGACGAGATCGATGACGCGCGCTGCGAGCACGTCGTTCTCGGTTTCCAACATCAGGCGTTCGTCCGGGTAGAGCGGCGTCAGGTTGTCGAAGAAGACTTTGTCGCGCGTCTCGCCGGGGGCTTCAAAGTTGATGGCCTCGACCTTGATGAGCGCGAAGTAACGCTCGCCCTCTTTCGGCGGGCGAATCTGGCCGGAGACCGTGTCGCCTGTGCGCAGGTCGAATTTGCGTATCTGCGAAGGCGAGACGTAGATGTCGTCGGGGCCGGGCAGATAGTTGTATTCGGGGGCGCGCAGGAAGCCGAAGCCGTCGGGCAGGGTTTCCAGCACTCCCTCGGAGAAAATGAGGCCGCTTTTTTCGGTCTGCGCCGCGAGGACTTTGAAGATCAACTCCTGCTTGCGCATGCCGGTCGCGCCGGGCACGTCCATGTCCTTGGCGATCTGCGTCAACTTCGAGATGGACATCTCCTTGAGCGTCGCCAGATTGAAGGCATCGCCGCTGCCCGAAGGGATGAAATCCTTATCCGACAGGTCGTCCTGCGGAGTGTCAACGACGGCGGCAGTCGTCGCGCGGTTGCCGTTCTCACTGTTGCCGTTGGCTGTGGTGGCGGCAGTGCTGCTGCTGCTGGTTCGTGTGCGTGGTGTACGTTGTGACATTTCTCTTTTCTCTATGATGCGGCTGCCGTTATGTGTGCGTGTGCCGCCTGTTCTAACTAAGAGTTGTGTCCAACTCTTGTCGTGTTGCTGTCAACGAGATTGAATTGCCGGCGGACTCTGGAGCCGCGTATGAATTAAATCCTTAAATGATGTCGGGAATGATGCCTCAGGTGCGCGCGGCGTTTGGCTAGGCGCAGGAGCGGCGATGTTTCCGGCGGTTATCTTGCGAGGTGGTTGGCGAATTCCTGCGAACGTCTCGCATCCCGTAAAAGTTCAACGAATTATTCTGTGCGGGCAAAGTTCTAACGTATCGATTAGATGCCGTCAAGACCCGCAAGGTCGCCCCGCGGCGACATTCGACTTTTCAACTGGGGGAGTGTGAGACGGTTATGGCCTCTTCGATGGCGCGCCAGACGCGTTCGCGCCCGTGTCCCGTGACGGCGGAATAAGCGACGACTTCACCGCCGCCCGCCGACGCGCCTAAAATTTCCCGCGCGCGCCCGATATTTTTGCGCAACTCATTTTGCGAGAGCTTGTCGGATTTCGTCGCAACAGTTAGGTGCGGCTTCGCATAAGCCGTTAACCATTCTCGCAGTTGCAAGTCCAATTTAGAGGGATCGTGACGCGAATCTACGATTTGAATTGATAACACAAGCGACTCGCGCTTGGCAAGGTAAGTCGTCACAATTTCGCCCCACGACTCGCGAATCGCGCGCGGAACACGGGCATAGCCATAGCCCGGCAGGTCGACGAAATGGAAGCGGCGGTTGATGAGGAAGAAGTTGAGCGCCTGCGTCCGACCCGGCGTCGAGGAGGTGCGCGCCAGACCTTTGACGCCGAGCAGCGAGTTGATGAGGCTCGACTTCCCGACGTTCGACCGACCGAGAAACGCGACTTCAGGCACCCCCGCCCGCGGCCAGTCTTGCTCGCTGAACGAACTCTTGACGAATTCCGCGCTGGTGATCTTCATAGGTTTCAAGTGTCAGGTTGCAGGTTTCAAGTTAAAGAACATAGAACCCGTTAGTCCTGAAACTTGAAACCTGCAACCTGACACCACTTATTACTTCGAGGTCGCGCCGGACGCGGTTTGAGTCGGTTGCTCGTCGGACGATGTGGCGGGCGCGGTTGCGGCGGCGCGTCGTGCCGCCATTCCCTTCGACATCTCGCGCATCTTGGCGAGCCGCTCTTTGGCGTTCGGCGAGCGCATCACGAGTTGTTCGAGGTGTACCCACATCTGCGGGCCGAAGACCCTCCGCAGTTCCTCCATGAACGGCTCGAACTTGGCGTAATAAAAGTAGTGTTCGCCGTTGGCGTCGCTGAACATCTTCTCGTCAATCGCGCCGTTGTTGACGAGCGAGGCGGCCATGTCCCAGTAAGACATCACCATGCGCAGGTAGGCATTGTGCTCGCCCGTGGCAACGTTCATGATGTCCTGAACACTTTCGGGGTTGAAGGCGGCCAGCCACGCGCGCGCCTTGCGCATCGTCTCTTCGCGGCGCAAATCGTAAAGTTTCAAGATCAAATCTGCGTCTTCATATTTGCCCATGCGGAATGTTCTCCTTACGGTCTGAGGTGGGGATGAGAGAAGGCATGAGGGCGGAGGGGTGTGGGATGAAAGAACGCGCTCAAGAGATCGAGCAGCTTTCCTGATTCATCCCACACCCCTCCGCCCTCTCTGCCTCCAAGTTAATCTGCCATGGTCGGCGTGCTTTGCGAGGGTGGTTCGGTTGACCAGATGGGCGGTTGCGCGGTGTCCACGTCTGCGCCGCCGGTCGGGCAGGCGTCTTCGAGCGCGAGCGAGAGCACTTCGTCAATCGTCTCGACGAAATGGACGCTGATGGCGGCGCGCACCTCTTCGGGCACTTCCGCCAAGTCTTTCTCGTTCTCTTTCGGCAGGATCAGGGTCGCAACGCCGACGCGGTGCGCGGCCAGCATCTTCTCCTTGACGCCGCCGACGGGCAGCACCTTGCCGCGCAGGGTGATCTCGCCCGTCATCGCCACGTCCTTACGGACGGGGACGCGCGTCAGCGCGGAAGCCATCGCGGTGGCGAGCGTGACGCCAGCCGAGGGGCCATCCTTCGGGATCGCGCCTTCGGGAATGTGGACGTGCAGGTCGCGCTTGCGGATGTGGTCGAGACTGACGCCGATGCGTTCGGCGCGCGCCTTGATGCAGGTCAAAGCGGCCTGCGCCGATTCCTGCATGACTTCACCGAGTTTCCCTGTGAGTTGCACCCCGCCGCGGCCATTCGTGAGCGTCGCTTCGATATGCAAGACCTCGCCGCCCACCTCCGTCCACGCGAGTCCGAGCGCGAGACCGATCTCGCTCTCGGCTGCGGCCTGCTGCTGGCGGAAACGCACGGCGCCAAGCATTTCACGCACGCGCTCCGGCGTGACGATCTCTTTGAACTCTTCGCCCTTGTTCTCGCCCACGAGCTTGCGCGCCACCTTGCGGCAGCACGAACCGATCTCGCGCTCGAGATTGCGCACGCCCGCCTCGCGCGTGTACGAGCGGATGATCTCAAGCAGCCCTTCGTCCGTAAACTCGACCTGCTCGGCTTTCAGCCCGCTGCCCTCCGCCTGCTTGACCACGAGGTGGCGGCGCGCGATCTCCAATTTCTCTCGCTCGGTATAGCCGGAGAGGCGCAGGATTTCCAGACGGTCTTGCAGCGCGGGCGGGATTGTGTGGAGCACGTTCGCCGTCGCGATGAAAAAGACTTTGGAGAGGTCGTATTCAACGTCCAGATAGTGATCCTGAAACGAGTTGTTCTGTTCGGGGTCTAACACCTCCAGCAACGCCGACGACGGGTCGCCGCGAAAGTCCGCGCCGAGTTTGTCCACTTCGTCGAGCAGGATGCAGGGGTTGGTCGTGCCCGCCTTCTTCATCATCTGGATGATCTGGCCGGGCAGCGCGCCGATGTAGGTGCGGCGGTGGCCGCGTATCTCCGCCTCGTCGCGCACGCCGCCGAGGGAAAGGCGCACAAACTTTCTGCCGGTCGCCCGCGCGATGGATTTGCCGAGGCTCGTTTTGCCCACGCCCGGCGGGCCGACGAAACAGAGGATCGAGCCTTTCGGATTCTTGACGAGTTGGCGCACGGCCAGATGCTCAAGGATGCGCTCCTTGATCTTCTCAAGCCCGTGGTGGTCTTCGTTCAGGATGTCTTCGGCCTTGTTGAGGTCTTTGATCTCTTTCGACTTCTGCTTCCAGGGCACGCTCAGCAGCCAGTCGATGTAGGTGCGCGAAACCGTGCCCTCGGCGGACATGGGCGGCATCGCTTCGAGGCGGTGGAGTTCCTGCATGGCCTTCTCTTTGGCCTCTTCGGTCATCCCCGCGTCTTCGATCCGCTTGCGTAAATCCTCGACCTCGGCCTTTTCGTCCTTGCGTCCGAGTTCCTTGTGGATGGCCTTGATCTGCTCGTTCAGGTAGTACTCTTTCTGCGCCTTCTCCATCTGCCGTTTGACGCGCGCCTGAATCGTGCGGTCGAGTTGCCGCTTGTCTACTTCCGTCTCAAGGATTTCGACGAGCCGCTGCATGCGCCCGTGGACGGAGAAGATTTCCAGCAAGCCCTGTTTATCTTCGACCGCGATGCGCAACTGCGACGCGAGCGCGTCGGTCAGATGCGAAGGGTCTTGGTTGCGCATGGCCTGTTGCAGCGCGTCCGTCTGCGCTTCGGGCGCGAGGCGGAGGTGTTGCTCGATGAGCTGGTGGATGCGCTGCGTGAGGGCTTCGATGCGCTGGCCGGATTCGAGCGCGGAGGGCGCGCGGCGCACGGTGGCCGTGAACGCGCCGTTGTCGTTTTCTACGCGGATCGTCGTCGCGCGCTCGCGCCCTTCGACAACCACTTTCGTCTGTCCATTCTCCAACTTCTGCGCTTGCAGGATGCGCGCGATTGTCCCGACGCCGTAAATCTCGGAGGGCACGGGTTCGTCAATCGAAGCGTCGTGCTGCGTGGCGAGGAAGATCGTGCGGTCGGAGGCGAGCGCCTGTTCGAGCGCGCGGATCGAGCCGGGGCGTCCGATCTTGAACGCGACCTTCGTGAACGGGAAGATCACGACATCGCGGATCGGAACCATCGGGTAGTTGACGATGTCTGAAGGAGTGCGGTCTGAATATTCTTCCATAAAACTGCTACTTCTTTCGCCGGAAAACTACTTAAACGTGAAGGGCGAGCGCTTATTGCCGCTCGCCCCGTGTTGCGAACTAAACTGAATTGTAAACGATTTCGCGCAAGCGCGCCACCGGCCAAAAAATCGCGCCGTCGCCGCAGACACACGCTCCCAAACTGTGCGCGGGGCAATTACTGCTCGGTCTGCTCCCGTAAAATCTCCCGGAGGTGTGTGGTGCGCGCCGTCGTTATTTTAGCCAGACAGAAACTGTAGACCATCGGGTAGATCGAGCCGCCTTTGTTGCCGACGCTCTCGTAGTCGCAGTGCGCGTCGCGGAATTTGATCCACGCGAGTTGCGCCGAGCGGAGTTTGGCGCGCTCTTCCGTCCCGGCGTCTTTCATCAACTCCCGGTAGACTTTGTTCAACTCGGCGTCGGCCTGATCTCGCGCGCGGGCGGCGCACCGGTTCAACTCGTGTTGCGAGTTCGAGCCGGG
>DASPJG010000104.1:0-2307 GCA_035628755.1 Pyrinomonadaceae bacterium | reverse complement strand
CGCGGAAGAGGCGCGTGATGCGCTCGCCGGGGGCGATGGCGGCGGAGGGCGCGGTCTCGTCGGGGGTGACGACGACGGCGGAGACGGGACGCACGGTGACGGTGATGGTAGGCGAGACGGTGGAAAATTCGTTGCCCTCTTCGTCTGCGTAGATGGCTTCGGCGCGGTTGGAAATAACGGAATCCGCCGCGGCTTGTTGCGGCTGCGCAAACCCGGCGTGCGGCGCGAAAAGGAGCGCGAGCACGAGAGCAAGAGCGGCAACGAACCTGGCGGCGGATTCAGTCAACATTTGAGGATTGAGAACCGGACTTCGGGACGTTTGAAAAGCGTGGGAATTGAGAAAATGGAAGCGGCGCGGTTGGCCGGACATGCGGGCGGGGCAAATGCCCGCGTGTCCGCTGCGCCGCTTCCAAACAGAGGGCGCGTGTTGGTGTCGCCCTAATTGATCAGGCGTCGGAACTGGAACGTTCCGGTGTCGCCGGGCGCGAGGCTCGGCACGTTGCCCCTGAGGACGTTGGTCAGAGCGGTGACGGGATTGCCCGCGCCATCCGTGACCGTGCCGCCCGCCGCGCTGATAGAGGGCATCGGCGTGATGACCTGCGTGGTGAACGTCGCCCAGTTGTTACCGCCCGCGCTGCCGTCTTCCGTGATGACAAGGTTGGTCGCCGTCAGAGCGGAACTGTTCGAGCCAGCCGCCGGTGCGGTCATGATGTTCGTGTAAGTGATCTGGTACACGATGATCGCGCCGGGGATGGTGGCCGAGGGGTTGTCGGAAGCGTCAACCACGGTGACCGACTTGTCGAGCCGGACGAATCCCGTATAGAGACGGTCAATCGTCTGGTTCGTGCTGGCGGGCGTGTTGCCGGAGGCGGCCTGAATGACGCTGTCGAAGCCGGTCAGGATTTGCTGCCCGGCGGGGGCGTCAACGCGCACGTACACGTTAACGTCGGTGTTTCTGGCGAGCGGCGCGAGCGCGAACGTCCCGCCGCCGGAGATGGTGGTGAAAGGGCCGGCAGGGTTCGTGCTGATGCCGACGGTGAAGCCCGCGGGAACGCTCGGCGCGGAAAGCGTGAACGTGTCGGTGGCGTTGCCGGTGTTGCGGACGGTGTTGGTGAAGATGATGAAGCCGGGAGCATTCGTCGAGCAGGCCGGAGTGGCCGGCCCCGCGCAGGGCGGAACTCCGGCGATGCCCGTCGCCACGCTACGGTTCGTGAAGTCATTGTTGTTGCTGTTGCCGGGGCCGGTGGCGGCGGGTTGGCCGTTCGGCCCGATGAGGACGCTGCCGACTTGCTGGAGCAGCGTCGGTTGGCGGACGCCTTTCCCGGTGTCCACGGGGTCGAGGCCGAAACGCGGCTCGTCGAAATTGGCGTTGCGGTCGCCGCGGTTGGTCACTTCCGCGCCCGGCGAATCCGATTGATCCGTCAAGACCGTGCCGATGGTGTTGGTGGCAAACGAGTCAATGACGGCGTAGATGGGCGTCGTCGCGTCGGACGCGGTGATGGTGACGATGAGCGGGAAACTCGCGCTGCACGTGGTGGCCGCGAGCGACGCGCCCGTGTTGAAGGCGACGCGCGTGACGGTGGAGAGCGTGCCGGGCGCGGTGTTAGTCCACACAGCCGCTTCGGGTGCGGTGGTGAGCGCGCTCGTCGTGTAGAGCGTGCCTGCGGGGAAGGTGTTGCTGGCCGAGAGCACCGTGTCCACGGGGACAGGCATCACGATGTAGACGCCGGTGAACGCGCCGAGGGTCATCGAGGAGGCCGGGCGGTTGCCGTCGTTGCAAACCTGCATGCTGTAGTTGATGTTGCTGCCGAGCGCGACCGGGCCTGCGGGAACGGTCAGGACGGCGCGCAGTTGCGCATCGTTCTGCACCGTGACGCGGATGTCGCCGCGCGCCTCGCGCACGCCGTTGACGGACGTGGTGGAGACGGTGCGGACTTCATGCGCCGACGGCGTGGCCGCATTGTCGGGGGCTTGATTGTCGAAGCCTTGCGCCGCGCCCGTGGCCGCATCGCCGAGGAAGACCTGCACGGTGTCGCCGGCGGAGGCCGCCGCGCTGACCGTCACGCGCACGACGATGGTGGCCGAGGCGTTCTGCGCGAGCGCGTGGAGCACGTCCGCGCCGTTCGAGAAGATGTTGGTGTCGCCGGCAGTGATGGTGTTGCTGCCGTCCATGTCGATGACGGCGGCGGTGATCGTGCCGGGGCCGGTCAGGTTCAAACTCTGGCCGCTCGCAAGGAAGCGCACCTGATCGGCGAAGTTGCCCGTGTTGGTCACGGTGAACAGGAAGAAGGTGTTCGTGTCGCCGGG
>DASPJG010000103.1:0-2582 GCA_035628755.1 Pyrinomonadaceae bacterium | reverse complement strand
CCACATGGAGCGGCTGCCCGCCTCGGCAGCGACCGCGCCCGCACCCTCCGACGCTAACTCAACCGGTTAAAAACGGCCTCGTAATAAATCCCTTCGCCGTCCTTGCGCACGGGGACGATGAATATCTCCACGTCGCCCAGTTGCTCGTGCTCCATCCGGTAAATGCTCTGCGGCAAGTACTGTTCGAGGGGGCCGCGAAAGAAGAGCGAGAATCTTTGCGTCTGTCCCGCCACGTCGCCCTGAGCCTGCACTTCGACCAGTTCCAACTCGACAATCTGCTCCGGCGCGACGCCGAGCCTGAACTTCGTGTTCAACTGCGCCGCAAACGAATCCATCGTCAGTTGCTCAAGCATCGTTTGAGTCCTTTACCATTGATTTAGGGCAGGAAAAAAGTGCTCGCTGCAGGACTCGAACCTGCGACCCCACGCGTGTGAAGCGTGTGCTCTACCAACTGAGCTAAGCGAGCACAAGAGAATGTTTGAAGAGGCGGCATGCTAACAAAGCGGGCGGGGGAGCGTCAAGCGAGACGCACGCTCGACGCTCCCCCGAGAGGTGTGCCGGTACGAGTTTTCTCGCCCGCGCTCTTACTGTCCGCCCATCGGCGGATCGTCCGGGCCTGCCGGTTGCGTGCCGTTGACGTGGATGGTGCTGGCGTTGGCGTCAATGTAGTAAAACTCTTTGCCGGTCGCCGTCACGCCGTCGGGCTTCTGCGGGTCGGCGTTGACGGTGTACATCGGGGGCTGGTTGCCGGTCTTGGGCGTCGTCTTCAGGCGGAAGATGTAGCCCTCGACGAGCGGCTCTTCGCCCGCGTAGCGGCGGTCTAACTGCCCGTCGGCGATCAGTTGATCAAACGTGCCGTAGGAACTGCGGTTGTGCGAGTTGTAATAAATACGCTGCTCGACGGCGATGGCCTGAAGCGTGCGGATGGCGGCGGCCTGATTGGCCGAGCGCACGCTCGATTGCCACGCCGGGATGCCGACGCCGACCAGAATCCCGATAATTGCGATCACGATCATCAACTCGATGAGCGAAAACCCGCGTTCATTTTTGCGACGTTTTAAATCTTGGAACATTTCACTTCCTCTAAGGGTGGGAATCTAACTCTGCCGATACTTACACGTCAGAAACTGCCGTGGGTTCCGTTACTTGCGCGCTCGCGCCCGGTCTTTCACCAATTCGGCGACACGGATTCTACTATACCGCCGCGCGGCAAGTCACTTCGGCAGCCGGAGGTTGGAGGCCGGTGAAAACTGATTCCTTCCGGCGTCCAGTCCCTAATCTCTGCCCTCTAACCTCTGACCTCTCTTTCATGTAGAATAAAGCGACGGTAAACACAGGGGAGTAATTGATGAGACGTTTACAGACGGCGCAGAGCGAGGGGGAAGCGGAAGCGGTGTCGGCGGCTGCCGACGCCGTCGCGCAACTTCACGCGTCAATCGAGGGCGTCATCAAGGGCAAGAGCGAAGCGGTGCGGCTCGCCTTAGTTGCGCTTCTCGCGGGCGGCCACCTGCTCGTCGAAGACGTGCCCGGCGTCGGCAAGACCACGCTCGCGCAGGCGCTCGCGCGCGCCCTCGACTGTACGTTTCAGCGCATCCAGTTCACCTCGGACTTGCTGCCCTCGGACGTGATCGGCCTCTCGGTTTACAACGAGCCAACGGGCGTGTTCGAGTTTAAGCCCGGCCCCATCTTCGCCAACGTCGTGCTTGCCGACGAGATCAACCGCACCACGCCGAAGACGCAATCCGCGCTGCTCGAAGCGATGGGCGAAGGCCACGTCACCGTCGAAGGCACGACGTATAAACTGCCCGCGCCCTTCATCGTCGTCGCCACGCAGAACCCCATCGAGCACCACGGCACGTACCCCTTGCCCGAATCGCAACTCGACCGCTTCATGCTCCGCCTGCGCATCGGCTACCCGGACGCCGAAATGGAGAAGGTGATTCTGCGCGACCGCGCCACGCGCGACCCGCTCACGGAGGTGCGCGCCGTGCTCTCAGCCGGCGACATCGCCGCGCTGCAACGAAACGTGGCGAGCGTCGTCGTGGACGATGCGCTGGTGGACTACCTGATGCGCATCGTCTCGGCCACGCGCGCCTCCGAGATGCTCGACCTCGGAGTTTCGCCGCGCGGCACGCTCGCGCTCTTTCGCGCCGCGCAAGCCCTCGCCCTCACCGAAGACCGGAGTTACTGCGTGCCCGACGACATCAAGCGGCTCGTCCTCCCCGTCTTCGCGCACCGCCTCGTCGTCAACTCGCGTTTCTCGTCCAGTCTCCGGCGCAGCGAAGAGGCCGAAGCCGTCCTGCGCGAGATTATGAAGACGATCAGCGTGCCGCTCTAACGAGACGCGAACGACGCGGCGACGCATTGCTGCGATGACGCGGCGAGGTTTAGAGATGCGGGAGCATTCGCAAACTACTCCAGCGGAAGTTGAGACTCCACACGCTTCGACTTCAACGAGCGAGGCCGCGACGCCTTCGAACGCGCGCGCGAGCGTTCGCCCGCGCCCGGCTTTCCGGCGCGCGTGGCGCAACGCTATTCTGGGGACGCTGCTTGTCGGGTGCGGCCTCGTCGTGGCGGTCGTC
>DASPJG010000102.1:0-3112 GCA_035628755.1 Pyrinomonadaceae bacterium | reverse complement strand
CGTCAATTCAGGGCTCAGCGCGGGCGAACACAAGGAACGCATGTATCAGTTTTTTTATTACACGGGCGTTGCGCCGGAAAACTTTCGCGCCTACCTCGACACGAACCCGCTCCTCGCCTACATGCTCTTCGGCGCGGAACGCGTGCTGCCGCGCCTGACAACCGTGCACGCGCCCTTGACCGCTGAAGAGATCGACGGCGAGGGGCGCGCTTACGCCGCCTACGTCGCCGCGTTCACACGCGAACAGGCGGCGCGACCCGCGCTCTCCTTCGTCGTCACGTCACCGGAACGCCCGCACGATCTTTCCTCGCTCGACCGCTGGTACGAGCGCGACGCGGGCGAGCGCGTCGGCCACTACACGATCCATCGCGTGCGTCCGCGCCCTTGAAGGCTTGCCGGATGCGATCTCGAAAACTTAGTATCAGGCGTTCTTCCGAGCCGCCCGCCGCCGTTCGCGGGAAACAATTGTTCGCAGTCTTCTATGACCAATCCGCTTGAACGCGAAACGCCCCTTCGCTGGCGTTGGGGCTGGCTCGCCGCACTGGCCTTGATGTCGCTTTCGCTCTTTCCGCAGGCGCACCTCTGCTACAAACGCGGGGGCGACTGGCACGGCTCGTTCGCGCATTTCTACAGCGACGAACCGGCCTACGCCGCCTACGTCAACGCGCTCATAGATGGCCGTCCGCGCCGCAACGATCCGTACACCGGGCACGACGACCGCCCGGGCGCGCCCCTGCCCGAATCGCTGTTCTCGATTCAGTTTGTGCCCCCTTACATGCTCGCGCTGCCCGCGCGCGCGCTCGGCCTCGACACCTCGACGATGTTCATCCTGCTGATGCCGCTCGTCGCCGGAGCAAGCGCGCTCGCCATCTTCTGGCTGCTCTCGATGTTGACGCGCGACGAACGCATCGCCGCCGCCGGAGTTCCCTTCGTGCTCTGCCTCGGTATCCTCGTCGCCGGTCAGGGTCTGGTCGTGAACTTGCTGGGGCAGAAAACCGCCTACGTCTTCCTCCCCTTCCTGCGCCGCTACGTGCCGGGTGTGCCTTTCGTCTTCTTCTTTTTCTTCTGCGGCTTCGCATGGCGCGCGCTCTCTTCAGCCGCGCGGCGCACGCGCCTCCTGTCCGCGCTCGCCGCGGGCGTGCTGTTCGCGCTCATGGTCTATTCCTATTTTTATCACTGGACGACTGCCGCCGCGCTCCTCGGCTGCGTCGCCCTGCTCTGGCTCGCCCTGCGCCCCGCCGGTTGGCGACGCGCCATCGAACCCCTCGCGCTCATCTCCCTGTGCGCCGCCGTCTCGCTCGCGCCTTATTTCATACTGCTCTCGCACCGTGCGCCGACGATGGACACCGTGCAGGCGTTGACCTATTCGCGCGCGCCCGACCTCTGGCGCGGCGTGATCCTGCTCGACGCGCTCGTGCTCGTCGCGCTCGCGTTCGGCGTGCGCAGGCGTTGGCTCGACCCGCGCAGCCCCGCCGTTCTCTTCAACGCCGCGCTCGCCTTCTGCGTGCTCGTCGTCTTCAACCAGCAGATCATCACCGGGCGTTCGCTCCAACCGATGCACTACGAGCAGTACATCGGCAACTACGTTGCGCTGCTGGCCGCCGTGCTCGCGGCGGGCTTGCTCTGGCAGGGGCGGAAAACTTTCAAAGTCGCCTCCGGCGCAAGCGTCGAAACCGGAGCAGCAAACGCCGCGCGGCGTTTGGTTCCGCATCGCGTCTGGCTGCCCGTCGCCCTCGGCGCGCTCCTGTGGGGCGCGGGCGAGACTTTGATCATCACGAGACGCGGCTCGGTGGGCAACCAGTTAAAGGACGAGTGGGCGGAGGTCGCGTTGCGCCTGAAACAGAGGGCGGCGAGCGAGCAGGCAGACCCGCACCCGGTCGTCTTCAACCCGAGCGTCTACCGCATTGATAATCTCCCGACCTACGCGCCGCTCTCGACCGTCTGGGCACCGCACATGTTCGTCTTCTCCAGCGTCTCGGTGGCGGAAAACAAGGAACGCTTTTTCAAGTACCTCTACTATTCGGGCGTCGCGGCGAGCGATTTCGAGACCATCTACCGCCAGCAGGGCTTCATCTATTTCGCCATCTTCGGCTGGGAACGCGCCAACCCGCGCCTGACCGTCAACTATCGCCCCATCACGCAGGCCGAAATTGACGCCGAGAAGCAGAACTACGCCAACTTTCACGCCTCCTTCGACCGCGCCCGCGCCGCCGCGCCCCTCGTCGCCTACGTCGTCGCGCAGGTTGATCAACCGTTCAACCTCGCGCCCCTCGACCGCTGGTACGAACGCGACGCGGGCGAGCGGATCGGTCGTCACATCATCTACCGCGTTCGCCTGCGCGACTGATACGCGCGTGCGCCCCGCACGCCTGTCGCGGGCGCATCCCGCGCCCCTTTTTCGGCCATCTTCTAACGTGGACACAATGCAGAACATTTGACAAATGACCGACAAAAATTTCGCTTACTGTCTGCGACAGAAGGAGAATTTTTCATGCCAGCAAGGACGAAAATGGAAGCGCAACCGATGCCGATCAACATCGGCATCGAAGAACAGGACAGGAGCGAGATCGCCGCAGGTCTGTCGCGCCTGCTCGCAGATACTTTTACGCTCTACTTAAAGACGCACAATTTTCACTGGAACGTCACAGGGCCGATGTTCCAGACGCTCCACCTGATGTTTGAGGAGCAGTACAACGAACTCTGGACGGCCAACGACATGATCGCCGAACGCATCCGCGCCCTCGGCGTCTTCGCGCCCGCCACCTACAAAGAGTTCGCGCGCCTCACCTCCATCGCGGAGGAGAACGGCGTGCCCGCCGCGACGCAGATGGTGCGCCAACTCGTCGAAGGCCACGAAACCGCCGCGCGCACCGCGCGCTCCGTCATCACCATCGCCGAGAACGCCAGCGACGCGCCGAGCGCAGACCTGCTCACGCAGCGATTGCAAGTCCACGAAAAGACCGCCTGGATGCTGCGCAGCCTGCTCGCCGATGAACGCCCGGCGGCGGTCGCCACCGCTTCAGCGCAGGGCGCGTAAACGCGACGGAAACTGTCGCACTAAAACTTCAACGCCGTCTCTCTGGCTCGTAAGCCGGGAGACGGCGTTGAATTT
>DASPJG010000101.1:0-3324 GCA_035628755.1 Pyrinomonadaceae bacterium | reverse complement strand
ATCACAAGACGCGGGAAATAACTCGCACGAAAGCGTCCGGCCATACGCGGGCGCGCAGGCGTGCAGAGAACGCGCTTCGAGATGTTAAGGCTAGTCTAACCTCGGTCGTAAATCTGGAGAGTAAGTAATTGACTGCACTCGCTTCTGCTCACCGAACGATCTTCGGAAACGTGACCGCAACCGAGACGGAAAATTCAAAAACTTCCGACCATGCGTCGGACTACACCCTCGCGCAGCTTGCTGCCGGGGGCGACCTGGCGGCCTTCGAGGAACTGTACGAGCGGCACAACCGGCGCGTCTATTCGCTGTGCCTGCGCATGACGCAGAACGTGGCCGAAGCCGAAGATTTAGCGCAGGAAGCCTTCATCCAGTTGTTTCGTAAGATCGGCTCATTTCGCGGCGAGTCGGCCTTCACCACCTGGCTGCACCGCCTGACGGTCAATCAGGTCTTGATGCACTTTCGCAAGAAGGGCGTCAGACTGGAGCAAACGACGGACGACGGGGAGACGCCCGTGCAAGTGGTCACCGGCACGCAGAACCCGAACCAGATGCCGGTCGTTGACCGGATTGCGTTAGACCGTGCGATCGGGCAGTTGCCGCCGGGATACCGGACGGTGTTTATTCTGCACGACGTAGAGGGGCACGAGCACGAGGAGATCGCGCGCCTGCTGGGCTGTTCGGTGGGGACATCGAAGTCGCAACTGCACAAGGCGCGGATGAAGTTGAGAGGCCTGCTCAGGCAGCAGAAGCACTTGCGCTAACTGAGCGCGGCTAATCCAGATCAACCCTCAGGCGGGAATTTAGCCGAGGCGACATCTGTAGAGAAAATTTCAGAGGGCGCGGAGTGAGTTGATTCCTCTCCGCGCCCTCTCCGTGTTTTAAAAATCCCGCACGGCCTCATCGGCCATTCCGCGCGCCGCGCGCGCACGTCACCCGAGATCGAAGAGCAACACTTCGGACGATTCCCGACCCGCAATCAACAGTTGCGCCTCATCGCTGACGGCTGCTCCGTCGCCCTGATTCAAAAGCTGCCCGTTGATCTCGACCGCGCCGCGCGCCACCTGCGCCCACGCGTGCCGCCCCGGCGGCAGTTGATGCGCGACCTCCTGTCCCGGCTCAAGCAAGGCGGCGTATAGCTGCGCGTCCTGATGGATCGTCACAGAGCCGTCGCGCCCGTCGTCGGATGCGATCAGGCGCAGTCGCCCGCGCTTCTCGTCCGCCTCGAACATCTTCTGCTCGTAACCGGGCGCAAGCCCCTGCTCCTGCGGGATGATCCAGATTTGGAGCAGGTGTACGTCTTCTTCCGCCGAAGAATTTTTCTCGCTGTGGCGGACGCCCGTGCCCGCGCTCATGCGCTGCACCTCGCCGGGCAAGATCACCGTGCCGTTGCCCATGCTGTCTTTGTGTTCGAGCGCGCCCTGAAGCACGTAGGTGATGATCTCCATATCGCGGTGCGGGTGCGTCGGGAAGCCGTGCCCGGCACGGACGTAATCCTCGTTGATCACGCGCAGCGCGCGAAACCCCATGTTGCGCGGGTCGTAATACTCGCCGAAAGAAAACGTGTGATAGGTGTCGAGCCAGCCGAAATTGAAGTGGCCGCGCGCGGCGGCTTTGCGGACGTTAATCATCGGATTCTCCTTGCTCTCACAAACGAAGTGAAAGCCCTGTTAAGAGTCTCTTACTGAAAAGCTCCGAACCGCTCAACCGACCGCGCAAAGCGACTCCGCCAATTCCCTTCACCAGCACAGGGTGCGGCAATCCGGCTCCTTTCCCCAACACGTAACGGCGAGTTCGTGTGGCGAGCCTGCCATATTGTCGCAACGCTGCCATCTTGACCTGCCAAACTGTCAGTCTGCGCGACCGGGATTACGAGCGTTCGCTGTTTAGATGCGGAAAAGGCCGCAAAGTCACTTATCCCCAGCGGCGCGGGCTAAAGCGGCCTGTGGCATAAAGTTTGAGAGCAAAGTTGTAGTTCGAGGTGCGGAAGGTCTATCCGCGCCAATCCCTTTTCACCGCCAGAAGTTTGACACGGAGCGTTTCACCCAGACGCCGCGCTCCCGAACGACCCGGCCACAGCCAGCCCCTTTCAGGACATGCCCACTATGAGCAGCGCAATTTCAGATCAGCCCGCGCACCAGCCGTCGAAGGCTTTCGCCCCGTACCCGCCCGACCTAGAGACTTGCATCGAGACGGAGATGCAAACGGCGACCGAAGATATTTTGTCCGCGCCGCTCGCCGCGCTCGTCGAAAGTCTCAAGCCCGCCTCGCTCAGCGTGACGATGCGCCGCGTCTTCACCGATCTGGCGCGGCTGCTCGACTACCTGCGTCTCATCGAAAAGAAGGTGCAGCAGGATCAACTGCTCGCTTCGACCTTCTCCGTCTTCACCAATATCCACAAAGAGTCGCTCGCGCTGATCGAACAGATCGACGCCGACATGCTCCACCTCGAAGGCGCGAGCGAAGAACTGCTCTCCACACTCGACGGCATCAGCTACGCCATCGGCCACGAGATCGGGCGCGTCTACGGTTTTGAACTCGTCGGCATCAACGATCCGCAGTCGCCGCCCATCCGCGCCAAACTCGAACGCGCACACGGCCTGCTCCGCAACTGCTTTCAGCAATCAACCATCACGCTCACGCAAATCTTCGACCCCGCGCTCGACGGCGAAGAACTCTTCAACGACTTTCAAACGCGCCGCGAGGAAGCGCTCATCCTCTACCGCGACCTCTGGAATCTCGTCGGGCTGGCGCGCCGCGCCGATCAGGAATGCGACCAGTTTTCGGTCGCGCTCCTGCTCGCGCACCTCAAGCGTTTTCGCGACGGCAGCATGTGTTACTTGATGTACAGGGATTGGGAGGAATACGAACGCTTCGTCAAGCAGGTGACGGCGGCGCGCAGGATTCTGGAGATCGCTCCCGCGCTCGAAGGTCTCGCCTGTTATCTCGAAACGCTGCTCGGCCAAGTCCGCCTGCGCAGCGTCCTGACCAACGTCTCCTTCATCGTCCCCGACAACGACGAGAAGCAATCCGCCCTCTAAGAGCACGACGCGCAAACTCTTTTGCGCTTTCGGTTCATCCCCCTTGCGCCCCTGCATGAAACCAACTTCACGCAGGGGCGCAAATTTTTTAACGAGGAAGGCGCACGGAGAAATTACCCGCCTCGTCCTTTTTCTCTTACTCGGTTTCCGCACGCACGGCGTTGATGAAATCGGAGAGCAGCCCGTAAGCCGTGCTCTGCAAATCGGGCTGGTGCGCCGTCACGGTCAGGCCGGGCAGAACGTCCAGTTCGAAATTGATGGAGAGGGACGTGCCGTTGACGGCGGC
>DASPJG010000100.1:0-3736 GCA_035628755.1 Pyrinomonadaceae bacterium | reverse complement strand
TAGTCAGACCTCCCCGTCGCCATCACCGAGACGATGTCGGCCACCTCTTCGGGCATGATCTCGGGCGTCGGGTTTGCCATCGCGAAGATGACGGGGCGGGCGGCCATCCGCCGCACGTCCTCGCGGCTGATGACGCCGGGGACGGACAGCCCCATAAACACGTCCGCGCCGGCCATCGCTTCATGCACCGTGCCGCGCACGCCTTCCGGGTTGGTGTTCTCGGCGTACCACTCCTTGACCCAGTTCATGTGCTCGCGCCGGCCACGATAGAGGATGCCATGCTGGTCGCAGCCGATGATGTTCGAGACGCCCGCCGCCATGATGATCTTCGTGCAGGCGACGCCCGCCGCGCCCGTGCCGTTGACCACCACTTTCAACTCGCTCATAGCCTTGCCGATCAACTTCGCCGCGTTGATTAACGCCGCGAGGACGACGACCGCCGTGCCGTGCTGGTCGTCGTGAAAGACCGGGATGTCGAGTTCCTCTTTGAGCCGTTCCTCGATCTCGAAGCAGCGCGGCGCGGAGATGTCTTCGAGGTTGATGCCGCCGAAGGCGGTCGCGATGAGTTTGATTGTGCGGACGATCTCGTCCGGGTCTTTCGTCGAGAGACAGATCGGGAACGCGTCCACACCCGCGAACTCTTTGAAGAGCATCGCCTTGCCTTCCATGACGGGCATCGCGGCGGCGGGGCCGATGTCGCCGAGGCCGAGCACCGCCGTGCCGTCCGTCACGACGGCGACGGTGTTGCGTTTGATGGTGAGCGTGAAAGCCTTTTCGGGGTCGCGGTGGATGGCTTCGCAGACGCGCGCGACGCCGGGCGTGTAGGCCATCGAGAGATCGGCGCGCGTCTTGAGAGGCGACTTCGAGACGACTTCGATCTTGCCGCCGAGGTGCAGGAGAAAGGTGCGGTCGGAGACGTTGATGACCTCGACGCCGTCTATGTCGCGCGCCGCCTCGACGATCTCTCTGACGTGCTCGGCGGAAGAGGCCGTGAAGGTGATGTCGCGCGTGATGGCGTCGCGCGAGGCGTTGACGATGTCAATCGCGCCGATGTCGGCTCCGGCGCGTCCGAGGGCGGTCGTCAACTCTCCGAGCGTGCCGGTGCGGCTCGATAATTTTACACGCAGGGTCGAACTGTAACTGACGCTTGGCGCATTAGACATCGCGGCTATGACTAACCTTTCCAAAGTTGCAGCAGATCGTACGGGGTGTTGGCGTTAACTCTAACGCCAACGACGCGCGCCGCGCAAGGGAGGGCTATCGCCTCATTCGTCCCGCGCGCCGCCGAACGCTTGCCGCAACAGGAGCGCGATCTCTGCCGCGACGGATGAATCAAACTTGTGGCGGCGGGCGGCCAGTTGCAGCGAACGCTCGCCGAGGAGGGCGTAGATGGCGGTTGCGCCGCGCGCGTCTCCCGCGTCTCGCAGCGCGGCGAGATGCTTGCGCACGGTAGAGAGATCGGCGCGCGCAAACGTGCCGGTCAGGGCTTCGTCCGGCGCGTGCGACCTCAAGTTGTCGAGCGTGCTGGCGAGCAGCGGCAGCAGCACTTGACGCGCGCGGGCGTGGCTCAGGCCGCAGCGCGCGAGCAGTTCGGCGGCGAGCGAGAAAAGCGCGACGGTGTGGCCGGAAGCGATGACGGCTGCCGCGTGGTAGAGAGCTTTATCGCGCGCGGCCAGAGAGAAACTTTGGCCGCCGAGGGTGCGGACGATTTTGCGCGCCGCCGCGAGCGCGTGCGGTTCGCCTTCGAGGCAGTAGAAAGCCCCACGCAGGTTACGCGCGCCGCTCGTGGCAGGCGCGCCGATCGAGACGAGCGGGTGGAGCGAACCGAGACTGAAACCTTGTTTGCCGAGCGGCGCGAGCACGCCGGAGAGCAGCGCGCCGCTCGCGTGCAGGACGATGCGCCGCGCACGACGCGGAGAACCGGCGGCGCGTCTTGCGGCAAACACCGTGGCGAGACGCGCGGCGACGGGCGCGATCTGATCGTCGGGCGTGGTGACGAGGATGAGGTCTACAGCGTCGGGGATTGAGTCTAACTGTGTTGCATCGAGCGCGAGCGGGCGCGGCGAGAGGGCACGGGCAGCGAGACGGGCGCGGGCGGCGCGGCGTGCGACGAGGGCGGTAACCGCGTAGCCGCTAAGGTCGAGCGCGAGCGCGAGCGCAGAGCCGAGCCGCCCCGCGCCGACGACGGCGACGCACGTTTTTTTAGACTCAGCGCGGCGCGAGCCGGATGCAGAGGACGCGCGTGACTGACCGGCCTTTGGCGCGCCGTCTTCCCGCGCGTTTGCCCCGCCGGTTTCTGCTTTCCCCGCTTTTACTTTTCGCGCCGTCGCCGCACGCGTGGCCGGTGCGTGCGTTCTATCTTTTCGCGCTGTTGCTTGATGCGTTGCTCCGCCCGCTCTCTTGATCTTTTTCTCGCTCCGGTTCTGTGGTTCACGCGGCATCGCTGTTGTTCTCGACCATGATCTCGACGAGCGCGGCATCGTAAGGCAGTTCATCAAACCACTGTTGCCAGTGCGCCGCAAGTTCGTCGCGCGTGACGAGGCCGCGCAGGATGCCCCCCGGCAGCCGGACGCGCAGAGGCCCGGAGAGCGGGGTCTTCTCCAGCGCGCGCGTGATGAGCCGCGCGTCGGCGTGCGTCAGGTGCGCGGGGGTCTGCCCCTGTACGAAGCGATGCGCGAGGGCATAGGCGCGTCCGGCGGTCTCGGCGTCGGAGGCGTCGGAGGCGAGCAGGTTGAGCGCGCGCGTGAGGTGCGTGTGAAAGCAGGCGAGCGTGCGGCGGTAGGCGGCGCGCCCGCGCTCGGTTATTTCGGCGAGGAGCGGCGCGGCGTTGAGATACTGCCCGGCGCGCGCGAGGCGAAACGCACAAGCGCAGCGCGGACGCTTGGAGAGCAGACCTGCGATTGGCAGATCGCAGCGCGCGTTCTTCACTTCGGCGACGAGCGAAGCGGCCTCTTCCCATAGTTGCGGCGCGACGAACGGCAACCCGGCGAGAGCTTCAAAGTCGCGCCACTCCGCGCCGCGCGTGAACTCGTCGAGGTCTGTGTGGTCGCACGCGTCGCCGACGGCGCGCGCGTGCACGTCCGCGTAGTGTGCGGCGTAATGCGCTTGAAACTCCTGCCAGAGCAGTTCGAAGCGTTCGGTGCGCGCCGCGTCGAAGAGACTGTGCGGGTCGTCTGCGATGAGCAGCAACTCGCGGCGCGCGCTCTCGATCACTTCGAGCGAAGTGAGTTCGGCGGCGGACAGGTAGGCGCGCACGCTCTCGCGCCGGACGATACCGGCGGTGTAGGTGCGCAGGGCGGCCAGTTGCTCGGTGACGCGCGCGAGTTGTTCGGGCGCGTCGCCGTAAACGTCCGCGACGCGCTGCAAGCCTTCTTCGAGCGAGAGGCTACCGGCGAGCGCGTCGGCCACGGCGTCGGCTGACGCGCCGAGCGTGCGGCGCACGGTGGCGGCCAAGTCCCACGCGCGGGTGGTGAGACCGGCGTCGGGCAGCGCGTCGAATTCCTTGAGCACCGTCTCCGCGCGCCACGCCGCGAGCCACGCGGAGAGCGCGGCGCGCACGCGCTCGCGCGCGGCGGCGTCGGCGATTGAAGGAAGCGCGGCGTCGCCCGTCAACAGTCGCGCCCAGACAGTCAGTTCCTCCGCGTTGTGATGAATCTCAGCCGCGCGGCAGACTCCGGCCACCTCATCCCATTTGAGAGACGAACCGAGCGTGCGGCGACTGATGCGGTCGTCCGTC
>DASPJG010000099.1:0-2987 GCA_035628755.1 Pyrinomonadaceae bacterium | reverse complement strand
AACGCCGCATTGTCAACGTTGCCTTTCTTCCACAAGAAAGAGGAGAGCTTACCGTATTTCGCTTACGGTTCGAGCATGTGCACGCGCAAATTCCTAGAACGGTTGGGTTGGAAGGAAGAAGAGAAGAGCCTGTATAAAGATATGTCGCCGCGCGCCGCTGAACTGCACGGATACCGGCTCGCCTTCAACAAAAAACCGGAAGGCGACGTGCCCGGCGAGGGCGCGCCCAACCTCGTGCCCGCCGCGAATGAAAAGGTGGAGGGCGTGTTGTATGAACTGCCGCAGGTGGCCGCCGATTTTCTCAGTAAGACCGAGAAGGGTTATCACAGCATCAAGGTCAAGGTGCTGGTCGGGGGCAAAGAAGTTGATGCGATGACATATGTGGCCGACGCCGAAAGCTCCGTCGAGGGCTTGAAACCGGCGAAGGAATTTCTCGACTTGATAAAAGAAGGAGCGAGAGAGCACCAACTGAGCGCGGCATATTTACAGCAACTCGACAGCTACGAAACGCTGCCGACGAGCTTCATGCCCGTTCCAGACTCCGCTTCAATCAACACACAAACCGACGCAGGCGGGCAAACCATGTAAGCGACATTTCGGACGCTCCGCCGCACGTTTGGCCAAGCCCGGCGCGTGCGCAACAGGACGCGACGGAGCGAAAATAGAGAGGGCGTAACTGTCGGGAACAGTTACGCCCTCTCTATTTGTCGAGGTCTGGCAAGGCCGCCAGATGGCGCGTGTCGTTGATGGCCTTGACGCGGACGAAACCGTCGTCGCGGAGTTGGAGGCGCGCGATGCCGCAATTGGACGTTCCGAGCCAGACGGGACGCAACGTCGGAGCGTCGAGCGCGCCCATCAGGTGCAGCACGAGAATGCAGATCGTGCCGGTGTGCGAAAAGACGGCAATCGTGCCGCCACGGTTGGCGGCGATGGCGCGGTCGAGTTCGCGTGCGGCGCGGTCGAGCAGTTGGCGATAGCTTTCGCCGCCGATGAGGACGTGCTCAAAGTCCCTGCGTAGCAACGCGGCGTACTCGTCGGGAAACTTCTGCGCCGCCTCCTCAAACGTCAATCCCTCCATGTGGCCGACGCTGCGTTCGCGAAAAGCGTCGGTCTGCTTTATCTCCAGATCGAGCGCGCGTGCGAGCGGCGTGGCGGTCTCGACGGCGCGCAGCAAATCGCTCGAATAGATCGCCGTGATGGCCTCACCACTCAACGCCTGCGCCGTCGCCTCCGCCTGCCTGCGCCCGAGCGCGGACAGCGGCGTCGCCGTGTGTCCCCCGAAGCGACGCGCGGCGTTGCCCTCGGACTGGCCGTGGCGGATCAGCAGGATGCGGGTGCTTTCCATGATTTGTGAACCGGTAAAAGCCGTGAATCGTGAATCGTAAATCGTGAATAGAGAAAGATAGTTCTTTCTATTCACGATTTACGATTCACGATTCACGGCTTTCCTGCTTCTAGGCCGCGACCGTTTCGGCTCTCAACTTCTCGGCCTGATAGTGTGCGACGAGGGCGTTGATGATCTCGTCGAGTTGGCCTTCCATAACGAGGTTGAGTTGGTGGACGGTGAGGCCGATGCGGTGGTCGGAGACGCGGTTCTCTTTGAAGTTGTAGGTGCGAATCTTTTCGGAGCGGTCGCCTGAGCCGACCTGCGAGCGGCGTTCGCTGGCGAGCAGTTCGTGCTGCTTCTGCTCCTCCTGTTCTTGCAGGCGAGCGCGCAGCACGCGCATCGCCTTCTCACGGTTCTTGATCTGCGATTTCTCGTCCTGCATGGAGACGACGGTGTTCGTCGGCAGATGAGTGATGCGCACGGCAGAGTAAGTCGTGTTGACGCTTTGCCCGCCCGGCCCCGAAGAGCAGAAGGTGTCTATGCGTAAATCTTTCGCGTCAATCTTCACGTCAACTTCTTCGGCTTCGGGGAGAACGGCGACTGTGATCGCGGAGGTATGGATGCGCCCGCTCGTCTCCGTCTGCGGCACGCGCTGCACGCGATGCACGCCCGACTCGTGCTTCAACTTGGAATAGACCTTGTCGCCCTCGATGAGCGCGGTGGCCTCCTTGTAACCGCCGATACCGGACTCGGAGGTGTTGAGAATTTCCATGCGCCAGCCCTGACGCTCTGCGTAGCGGCCATACATGCGCAACATCTCGGCGGCGAAAAGCGACGCCTCGTCGCCGCCCGTGCCCGCGCGGATTTCGAGAATAACGTTCTTCTCGTCGTTGGGGTCAGTCGGCAACAACAGCAGGCGCAAGTCTTCTTCGGCCTTCTCCAACTGCTCCTGCAACGTGTCAACTTCGACGCGCGCCAGTTCGCGCATCTCCTCGTCGTCGCCGCCCATGTCCAACAATTCGCGCGCCCCGGCCAGTTGCGCCTTGAGCGACTTCCACTCGCGATAGCGTTTCACCATGTCGCCGAGGCTGCGATGCTGCTTGGCGGCTTTGCCATAGGCCGCCTGATCCGCCAGTAGTTCCGGCGAGTAAAGTTCCTCCGACAACGCTTCGTATCGCGCTTCTAGTTGTTCGAGTTTCTCAAGCATAAAATAGCTCTCAGCAATCAGCCGCCAGCAATCAGCTTTCGGCTTGTCTTTAAATTAACTTCCCGCACTATCAAAAAAATTCAACTACGCCAGAGCAACAAGCTGGCTGCTCTAGGACAGCGGCGTCATGGCCGCTTCCTGCGGTCGCGGTTCGAGTTTGAGCGATTCCTTGAGCGCGTAGAGGGCAACTTCGAGTTGCTTGTCGTCCGGCTCTTTCGTCGTGATGTTTTGCAGCCAGAGGCCGGGCACGGTCATCAACTTGAAGATGAGGCTGCCTTCGCGCTTGGCCGAGAGCCGGATGATCTCATAAGAGAGACCGGCGACGAGCGGCATAAGCGCGATGCGCGTGAGCAGGTTCAAGGCGAGCGAATCGAACTTGACGATGGAGAAGAGCACGATGGAGACCAGCATCACGACCATCAGAAAACTCGTCCCGCAGCGCGGGTGCTGGCG
>DASPJG010000098.1:0-3682 GCA_035628755.1 Pyrinomonadaceae bacterium | reverse complement strand
GAGGGCGGGAGGGGTCGGCGTCAGTTGAGCCGGGCTTGGAGGCGGCGCAAGGCTTTGGTGGCCTGCGCGAAGCCGGGGGCTTGCTGGAGGGCGAGACCGTAGTGACGGGCGGCGAGCAGCAGGTGGCCGCGCTGCTCGTAGACGCGCCCCAGATTGAAGTGCGGGAAGGCGTAGGATTCGTAGCGCGTCGCTTCCAGCGCGCGTTTGAACCAGCGCACGCAGTTGTAGAGGTCGCCTTTGGCGATGAGATAGCTGCCGATGTCGTTGTAAGGGTTGCCGAACGTGGGGTCGACGCGGATGGCGGCGAGGCAGGCATCAATCGCCTCGTCGTAGCGTTGCTCGAAACTGTAGACCCAGCCGAGAAAGGTGTGCGCCTCGGCGGTCGGGTAAGTTTCGATAGAGCGGCGATACAACTCGATGGCCTCGCCGTAAGCCGACGCCTGCTGCGCCTCATACGCACGCCGGAACAACTCCACGGCCTCACGCTTCGCCTCACCGTCAATGTGCTCTTCGTCAAACATAAGGAATGACGTAAATCGTAAATAGAAAGGAAAATGCTTTCATCTATTCACGATTTACGATTCACGATTTACGTTCTTCTCACCTGTCTTTTCGCTCGATGCGCCCGTCAACGACCGGGGCGATTTCGCCCGCGGCGGTGATGATGTTCATGAGCATGGCCGGTTCGACCTGCGCCTCCTCGGGCTTGAGCAGGAGGCGCGCGTCCTTGAACATCGTGTAGCCGTCGCCGCCGCCGAGCACGTATGTGTTGACGGCGAGCGTGTAGGTCTTCGCGTTGTCGAGCGGCGCGCCGCCGACGCTGACGCTCGTGACGCGCGCGCCGGGCGCGAGCCGCCCATCATAGGTGAACCGCAGACCCGACACTTGCGGGAACAGCCCCGCCTCCTTCTCCTCGCGGACGCGGCTCACGCCGTGTTCGAGCGCGGCGCGCAAGGTCGCACCCGTTACCTCGATTTTCACAATCGGGTTTTCGAACGGGAGGATCGAGAGCACGTCGCGTTTCGTGAGCGCGCCGGGGCCGTAAGTGGTGTTCGAGCGGATCGAGCCGCCGTTCAGGATCGCCACGTCCGCGCCCGTATATTTGCGGTAAGCGTCGGCGATGAACGAACCGAGGTTCGTCTCGCGCGAGCGGTTGGTCTCCTGCCGCGCGTCGAGTTCGACGGTGGTGCGCCCGACGGGCAGGTCGAGTTCCGCCGACAGACGCTTCTCATACTCGCCGATGATGGCGGCGGCCTGCGGTTCGTCCGCAATCGCGTCCGTCACGGGGATGATCTCCCAATCAATACTCTCCAGCGCGCCGCCGCGACGGTAGATGTTGAGGTCTATGCGGCCAAGGTTGCGCGCGTCCGAACCCATCTTGAAGATCGGCGTGCGCCCCGACAGGGATTGCAGCACGGTGTGTTCGTGGCCGCCGATGATCACATCGATGCCGGGGGCGCAGCGCGCGAGCCGCTTGTCGGCTTCGATGGTCAGGTGCGTGATGGCGACGATGGTGCGCGCGCCGCGCGTGCGCAGTTGCTTCGTCATCTCCTGCGCCGTCCGGCACGGGTCACGAAACTCCACGTCCGCGCCGGGCGAAGAGGATTGCTTCGTGTCGGTCGTGAGCAGCCCGAAGAGGCCGACTTTGACGCCGCCGAACTCGCGCACGACGAACGGCGGCATGTCGCCGAAGAGTTTCCCGGTCTTGCGGTCGAAGACGTTCGAGCCGAGCCATGTAAACTTCGATTCGCGCATGCGCTCGCGCAGAACAGCGTCGCCGAAGTCGAATTCGTGGTTGCCGAGCGCGGCGTAGTCGAGGCCGGTGGCGTTCCACGCGGCGATCATCTGGCGGCCTTTGAAGATGTTCGAGGCGACGGACGGGCCGAGTGTGTCGCCCGCGAGCAGGTAGAGCGTGTGCGGCGATTCCTCCGCGATCTGTTTTCTGAGCGTGGCGATGCGCGCCAGCCCGCCGCGCTTGCCTCGATCCACGGGCGAAATCTGGTACACGTCGTTGACTTGCAGAAGCGTCACGCGGACGGTCTCGCCGCCTTCTGCCGCGCCGGTCTGCGCGAAGGTCGAGGCGGCGGCAACCAAAGTGAAAACAAGTGCGAGCACGGTCTGCCGGTATGGCCGCCGCAGGGTCAAGAGACGGAAAAATTGCATAAGTAGAGTGAGTTTCTCCTCGAAAAATAACTGGAATGCGGTCGCTTAAAGTTTCTCACGCGACGACGCGCCCGGGCGCATAGTTTGCGTCCGACGCCGGACGGCGAAAGAGCAGTTAGGTTGCGCCGAAGCCTCTGAATTATACTCGCCGCACACGAGCCGCGCCACACACGACGATTTTCGCGCGCCCGTGTCTGAAACGTCTGAAAGGTTCGCCGGAACGAACGCAATAATCCATCGCCACGGTCTCTGAATAATCATTCCATGCAGCCATCAAAGCCCCTCCAAGTAAAACTCGCGGACGACCACGCGACCGGAACGAACGCCGACGCCATCGCCTGTGGCATCTTCACGGACGAGCCGCGCCTATCTCTCGCCGCGAACCTCGACGACGCTTCGCGCCGCACGATTGAGGATTTATTGCGCGCGGGAGAGTTCAAGGGAGAGGCCGACGACGCGCTGCTCATTCACACCTCCGACGCCGGAGCGGCGCACGCTGCGCGGCGCGTGCTGCTCGTCGGCTTCGGCAGCCACGCGGATTTTTGCCCGCCGGTGTTGCGCCGCGCAACGGGCGTCGCCGTGCGCCGTGCGCGCGAGGCGCGCGTCAAACACTTGCAATTCATGCTGCCGCGTGTCGCGCAGGGCGACGCGCCGGAACTCGTGCGCGCCGCCGCCGAAGGCGCGCACCTCGGCTGCTACGAGAACGACTTTTATCAACAGCGCGAAGAGGAAGATCAAACGACGCTCGAACACTTCACCATCGTCGTCCCCGCGCCCGACGAACAACTGCGCGCCGCGCTCGAACACGCGCGCATCGTCGCCGAAGCGGCGAACTGGGCGCGCTCGCTGGCAGACGAACCCGGCGGGAGTTTGCCGCCGCGAGAGTTTGCGCGCCGCGCCGCGCAGATGGCCGCGGAGTTTGGCCTGACAATTGAGACGCTCGAAGCAAGCGAGATACGCGCGCGCGGCATGGGAGGCTTGTCGGGCGTCGGGCAAGGTTCGGACGAGCCGCCCGCGCTCATAGTCGTGCGCTACGAGCCGGAAGGCGCGAGCGCGGAAGACGAGTTATGGGCGTTCGTCGGCAAGGGCATCACGTTCGACACGGGCGGCATCTCGATCAAACCCGCGCTGGGGATGGAGGAGATGAAGTCGGACATGGCGGGCGGCGCAGCCGCGCTCGGGGCATTGCGCGCCGTCGCCGCGTTGAAGTTGCAACGGCGCGTCGTCGCCGTTGTTCCGGCGGCTGAAAACATGCCGTCGGGACGCGCGCTCAAACCCGGCGACATCGTGCGCACGCTCGCGGGCTACACCATCGAAGTCGTAGACACGGACGCCGAAGGCCGCCTCGTCCTCGTTGACGGCATCGCCTACGCGCTCTCTCTCGGGGCGACGCGCATCGTTGACCTCGCCACCCTGACGGGTTCGATCATCGTCGCCCTCGGCGACCACCGCACAGGGCTTTTCGCCAATGACGATGAGTGGGCGGCGCGCGTGGAAGCCGCCGCCGCGCGCGCGGGCG
>DASPJG010000097.1:0-3759 GCA_035628755.1 Pyrinomonadaceae bacterium | reverse complement strand
CGGGGGTGCGTCCATGAGTTGAGCGCGCCAGTAGGAGAGTTGGCGGGAGAGGGTGAGGCCGCGCAGGTAGTGGCGTTGCCAGAGGGCGAAGTCCGCGTATTGCAGCGGCAGTTCCTCTAGCTCCGCGCGCCCGCCTTCCTTATAAGTCGCGTACAAAGCCGAAAGCTCTCGCACAAAGACGCTCATTGACCATCCATCGGAGATGATGTGATGCATGACCAGAACCGCCACGTGTTCACGCTCGCTTAGACGCAGCAACCCGACGCGCACCAGCGGCCCTCGCGCGAGGTCGAACGACTGGCGCACCTCGCCTGCGATGTATTGCTGTGCGAGCGTTTCTTGTTCGCTCACAGGCGTCCGGGATAAATCCTCGACTTCCAGACTCAATTTCAAGGACGGCATGATCAACTGCGCGGGCTGGCCGTTGTCGCTCACGAATATCGTCCGCAGAGATTCATGGCGGCGAATGATTTCGTTCAGCGCATCTTCGAGCGCGCCCACGTCGAGCAGCCCGCTCAAACGCACGGCCACCGCGATGTTGTAGAAGACGTTTCCGGTCTCCATCTGATCCAGAAACCACAGACGCTGTTGCGCGAAAGAGAGCGCGAGGTTTCCTTCGCGCGGAGTTTTCTCAATCGGCGAACGGCTGCCCGCCGACGCATCGCCCGCCAGCAACTCTTCGACACGTCCGGCCAGCCCGGCGATGTTCGGAAACTCGAAGATGAGGCGAAGCGGCACATTAACGTCGAACACTTTCTGGATACGCGAGACAACCTGCGTTGCTAAAAGCGAATGCCCGCCAAGCTCGAAAAAGTTGTCGTGGATGCCGACGCGCTCGACGCCGAGCACCTCCGACATGATGGCGCACAGGAGTTCTTCCACGGGGGTTCGCGGTTGCCCGCCGGTAGATTGATCTACGTTCTGTGTACCGCTCTGCAACGCGGAGAGCGTCTTGCGGTCAACCTTACCGTTCGGGGTCAAGGGCAGAGCCTTGAGCACGGCGAACGAAGACGGAATCATATATTCGGGCAGTTTGTCTTGCAGGAAGGCGCGAAGCTGCGGCGCTAACTTTTGCGCGAAGTTGCGCCTGACTTTTTCCCGCAGAGGGTCGTTGGCATAGCTAGACCAATCTCTCGCGGGCGTTCGTGGCTGCGTGATAGTTTCGGGGGGCAAGCGTCGCTGCGATTCGACCTCTTCGGATGTTCTTCGCCGGAAGATGACATCATAAGAACCGTCGGCCATGTCGCTCAGATAAAAATCGGTCTCGTATCCGAACTCGTCGCCCAATCGCCGCAGTTCTTCCGGGTTGACCGCTTCGTGATTGATGTTTAGAAGCGTCTCGCGTAAATCCTGCACGGTCTGGATGCCCGCAGGGTGATGCAACGCTTCCAGCAAAGCGTTCTCTCTCGCCACGCGCGCGTTCGGCACGGCATGGAGTTCAAATGCGCCCGCCGCGCCCTCCTTGAGTTGATGCCTGAGCGTCTCAAGCCTCATCCCTTCGGCTCGCCAGTCAACACGTCTATGCACCTCGATCAATTCGTGCCGCGTCCCGCTCGCAGCTTTCAAGTGCAGCACCACGTCGTAACGAAAACGCGCCATCTCATTCTCGAAGCGGCTGCGCTTCAATCTCACTTCCACCGCGCCGATGCGCGACAGGCGTTCGGGCAGGGCTTTGAAGAACTCGGGAGCAATGACCAACTCTTCCTCCTGAGCCACGCGCTTCTCGACCGCTTCCACGAACTCGGCGAGACCAAGCCCCGACGGCGCGCGTTCAAATTCGAGAGAAGCATGAAAAGCCGGCAACAGCGCGAGGTTGCGCACGTCTCCGATGAAGATGAAGCCACCCGGCGCAGTTGCCTCGACCGCGCCTTCGAGCACCTTCAACAGGTAGTGAACGGTAGGGAAATACTGCGCGACCGAGTTGATGATGACGGCATCGAACGTTTCCGGCGCGAACCCTGCGAAGTCAACGGCGGCGCGTTGTTCCAACTTCACCTGCGCCATCTCTTTCCCGTCCGCATTGATCTGCCGTTGTAGATTCTTGATGGTTCCGTGAGAGAGGTCTGTGCCCACATAGAGTTGGCAATGTGGCGCCAGACCGAACATCAAAAGCCCCGTGCCTACACCGATCTCCAGAATGCGCTTCGGTTGGAGCGTCGCGATAGACGAGATGGTGTTTTCCACCCAGTCGCGCATCTCCTCGACCGGAATCGCCTCTCCGGTGTAACTGCTGTTCCAACCCGCTATGTTGAAGGTCGGGTCGGGATCGGGCGCGGCCTGAGTATAGGTGTCGTCGAAAACCGTTCTCCACTGCTCAACCTGCTCTTGTTGCAGCGACGCTGCCTCAACTTGATATTCCGCACTCTCAGAAAGAGGATCAGCCACCACGTAAGCGGCGAGGCGTTCGTCGTCCGAGGTCTCCACGCGTGCCAGCACAACCGCCGCGTCACTAACAGACACGTGAGAACGCAGAGCCTCTTCAATTTCTCCCAACTCGATGCGCATCCCGCGCAACTTCACTTGATTGTCCGCACGCCCCACGTACACCAGGTTCCCGTCCGCCAGGTATCTCGCTCTGTCTCCCGTGCGATAGATTCTCGCTCCTCTCTCTGTAGAGAAGGGGTCAGGGATAAATCGCTCCGCTGTCGTGTCAGGGCGGTTCAGATACCCGCGCGCTAGCCCCTCTCCTCCGAGATACAGTTCTCCGACCACTCCCACCGCCACCGGCCTCTGCCCTTCGTCCAGCACGTAGACCCGCGTGTTCGCTATCGGCCTCCCAATCGGCACTTCGCGCAGCCCTCCCCCCCGCTCACAACTCCAGTACGTCACATCTATCGCCGCTTCCGTCGGCCCGTAGAGGTTCTCCAACTCCGCTCCCATCCGCGCGAAGAACCGCTCCTGTAAACTGTAAGAGAGAGCCTCGCCGCTACAGATGACTCTGCGCACCGACCGGCACTCTTCGACTCCCGCCTCCCGCAGGAAGACTTCCAGCATCGAGGGCACGAAATGCAGCGTCGTCACCTCCTGCTCCCTGATGACTCTCACCAGATACGCGGCATCACGATGCCCGCCCGGCGCGGCCACGACCAGACGCGCCCCGGCCAAGAGCGGCCAGAAGAACTCCCAGACCGACACGTCGAAGGTAAAGGGCGTCTTCTGGAGTACACAGTCCGCCTCTCGGAGCAGGTAGGCGCGTTGCATCCAGAGGAGACGATTGACGAGGCTGCGGTGGAGGTTGACGACCGCTTTGGGCAGGCCGGTGGAGCCGGAGGTGTAGATGATGTAACAGGCATTCTCCGCGACCACCGGAGAAGAGACATTCTCCGTCGCGTAGCTCTCCCACACCGCGCCCTCTGCATCCGCTACGACCACCGGCAGGTGATACCCGACGAGCGTGGCGGCGAATTGCTCCTGCGTCAGGATGAGGTGCGCTCCGGCATCCGAGAGCATGAACGCGATGCGCTGGTCGGGCAACTCAGGGTCGATGGGCAGGTAAGCTGCTCCGGCTTTGAGGACGGCGAGCAGGGAGACGACCATCTCCAGGGAGCGGTGCATGAGGATGGCGACGCAGCTTTCGACGCCGACGTGGAGCGAGTGGAGATGGCGTGCGAGTTGGTTAGCGCGTGCGTTGAGTTCGGCATAGGTGAGTTGTTGGTTGTCGAAGCAGAGGGCGACTGCGTGAGGGGTTCGACTGGCCTGAGATTCGAAGAGTTGATGAATGCAGAGATGGGCGGGATAGTCCGTCGCGGTGTCGTTCCA
>DASPJG010000096.1:0-12831 GCA_035628755.1 Pyrinomonadaceae bacterium | reverse complement strand
AAATCCCGGCACGACGCCGGGGTTCATCGCATCTGTGCCGGTCATGATGCGCACTCCGGCGCGGTGCAACTCCTTCACCAGTTTCTTCTGGAAGGCCAGTGACTTGGTCAACGCCGCGCCCTGCGTCCCCAGCCTCAACTTGTAAGGGTTCACGTCTACGCCCCAACTGTCTCTCACCCACGGCGCGAGATATTTCATCTCCGGCGCGGCGAGCAGGGCGGGCAGCGTCTCGACCTGTTTGATGATGTGGTCGTAGGCGACGAAGGTGGGGATCACCTGCACGCCCGCCGCACGCGTCGCGGCGACGACTTCGGGGATGCGGCTCTCGTCGTCGGTCTTATTGTTGAAGGTCGTGTAGACGTACTCTTCGGCGTGCGCGATGGCCTGCCCGGCCTTGAGCACGCTCTCGAAACCGGGTTCGCGCGGGATGTGGCCGATGTAGAGCAGGCGATGCCGCTTGGCCTCGGCGATGAGCACGTCGTAGGCTTCTTTCGAGACGCCGTTATAGATTTTGATTCCGTCGTAACCGGCCTTGCGCTGTTCCTCGACGAGGCGGCGGGCTTCTTCGGCCTTCCGCGACGTGCGGATGGTCGGGCCGGTGGTGTAGATGGTCGGCCCCGCCAGTTTTCCCTGCTCGATGTCGGCGCGCCACAAAAGATTGGCGGGTCGCCCGTTCAGGTTGAAGACGGTGGTGACGCCATTTGCCAGATAGAGAGGCAACTCGCCGGGCGAGTAGAGATGGGCGTGCATGTCAACCAGACCCGGCAAGAGGTAGCGGCCTTTGCCTTCGATGCGGGTTGCGCCCTGCGGCACTTTCGTGTTCGACGCCGCGCTGATCTCGCTGATGCGCCCGTCGCGGACGATCACCGTGTGGTTCTCTAAGACGCCCTCCCTGTCCATCGGCACGACGTTGACGTTGACAAACGCGACGACGGAAGCCGCCTTGTCGCCCTCAGCCCGCGTCGCGGCGCGGGGAAGCGCGCCGACATGCAAAGCGAGGATGAGAAGTAGGCACGGGAGATGTCTTAGTTTCAAGGTGTCTCCTTCAAAGGCGGCGAAGGCCGCTGCAATAGACGGCCTCCGCCCGCACTCTTACTCGTATCTGAGCGCGATCATCGGATCAACTCTGGTCGCTTTGCGCGCCGGAATGAGACAGGCGAGGAGGGCGACGGTGGCGAGCAGGACGGAGACGCCGCCGTAGGTGAGCGGGTCGGTGGCGGACACTCCGTAGAGCAGACTCGACATCAAGCGCGTCAGCGCGAACGCGCCGACGAGGCCGATGGCGACGCCGATGAAAGCCAGTTTCATGCCCTGCGAGACGACCATCCTGAGCACGTCGCGGCGTCCCGCGCCGAGCGCCATGCGGATGCCGATCTCGTGCGTGCGCTGCGTAACGGTGTAAGCCATCACGCCGTAGATGCCGACGGCGGCGAGCAGCATCGCGGAGGCGGCGAAGACGGCGAGCAGCCACGTCGCAAACTTCTGCGGTGCGACCGTCGCGGCGACGATCTGTTCCATCGTGCCGACGTTCGAGATCGGTTGATCCTTGTCCATCTGCAAAACCTCGTTGCGGATCGCGGGGGCTAAACTCGTCGGGTCGCCTTTGGTCTTGACGGCGAGCCACAGGCTGCGGTTGGAGGCGGCGAAGTTCTCCGCGGGAACTTGCTTGTAAGGCGTGAAAATCTCGACGCGCCCCTCTTCGTCCGGCCCGTAGTGCTTGATGTGCTTGAAGACCCCGACGATGTTTCGCAAGGGAGCGCGGTCGCCGCCGACCCTCAGACGCTTGCCGATGGGGTCTGCGTTGGGGAAGAAGCGCGAGACAAACATCTCGTCAACCATGACGGCCAGCGGCGCGTCCTTCGTATCCTGATCAGAGAGGAAACGACCGCGCAGGAGCGTGATGTTCATCGCATTGAAGTAGCCGGGTTCGACGTAAAGGCTGACGGCGACGGTGCCGTCTCTCGGGTTCGTCGTTTCCTGCCCCTCGACCATGACGCCCGACTCGATCCCGCCGTTCATCGGCAGGCCGCGCGTCAACCCCGCGCTCTCGACGCCGGGCAGCGCGCGCACGCGCCGCAGCAGTTCGTCCCAAAAATTCTCGACCTGCCCGTTCTCTTTGTAGCGCGCTTCCGGCAGCGGCACGCGCAGCGTCAGGACGTTCGTCGGGTCGAAGCCGAGTTCGGTCTGCTGCAAGCGGTTGAAGCTCTTGATGAGCAGCCCCGCGCTGACGAGGAGCAGGAGCGAGAGCGCGACCTCCGAGACGACGAGCAGGTTGCGCATGCGCTGGCGACCCACGCCCGCCGACGTGCGACCGCCGTCTTTCAGCGTCTCGTTCAAATTCGATTTCGAGGCTTGCAGCGCGGGCGCGAGGCCGAACAGCAAGCCGGTCAGGACGGAGACGACGAGCGTGAAAATAAGGACGGGCGTGTTCAACCCGACGCCCGCGACGAGCAGGCGCGGCACGTCGTCCGGCAGCGCGGCGAGGAGCGCGTCAATGCCCCACATGGCGAAGAGGAGGCCGAGCGCGCCGCCCATCAAAGAGAGCAGCAGGCTTTCGGTGAGCAACTGCCGGATGATGCGCAGGCGACCCGCGCCGAGCGCGGTGCGGATGGCGATCTCTTTCGAGCGCGAGGCTGCGCGCGCGAGCAGCAGGTTCGCCACGTTGGCGCACGCGATCAAAAGCACGAACCCGACCGCCGCGAGCAGGAGCAGGAGCGCGGGGCGAATGTCTTCGACGGCGCGCGCCTGTAGCGAATCCAGCACCGCGCTCTGGCCGCCGTTGGTATCCGGGTATTGCTGCGCGAGGCGTTCGGCGATGGTTTTGATCTCGGTGCGCGCCTGTTCCACGGAGACGTTCGGCTTGAGAAGTCCGAGCACGTAGATGCCGGGGTGGTTGCCGCGCGATGTCATGTTCGACTGATCGGTGCGCAGGCCGATAGGAACAAACACGTCTACCGGCGATTGCCACTCGAACGTCTGCGGCAGGACGCCGACGACCGTGTAGCTCTCGTTGTTGAGGAGGAGCGGGCGGTTGATGATCGAGGGGTCGCCGCCGAGCCGGCGTTGCCAGAAACCGTGGCTGATGAGCGCGACGGCGTTCGCGCCCGGTTTGTCTTCGTCGGGAGAGAAATTGCGCCCGAGCGCGGGCGTCACGCCGAGGACGTTGAAGAAGCCTGCGGAGACCTGCCGCCCGTCGAGCCGTTCCGGTTCGCCGACGCCCGTCAGCACGTAATTCGCGCTGCGGAAGGCGGCGATCTGCTCCATCGTCTGCTGTTGCGCGCTCCAGTCGAGGAAGTTGGGGTAAGAGACCGACATCTCCGGCACTTGCTGCGACCATTCGCCGATGAAGACGATGCGCTCGCCGTTCGGGTAGGGTAGCGGGCGCAGGAGCACCGTGTTGACGACGCTGAAGATCGCCGTGTTCGCCCCGATACCGAGCGCGAGCGCGAGCACCGTCACCAGCGTGAAACCCGGACTCTTCCAGAGCATCCGAAAACCGTAGCGTATGTCTTGGCCGAATGTATTCATGGTTCAACACCTCAACGAATTGGGGGCTTCGGAGGACGAGACGCGGACTAAAAACGAATTGTTTTTAGTCCGCGTTCCGCAATCATCATTCATTCCTTAACGCCACCATCGGATCAACTTTCATCGCGCGGCGCGTCGGGATATAGCAGGCCAGAAGCGCGACCCCGGTCAGGAGGAGCGCGAGACCGCCGAAGGTGATGGGGTCGGTTGCGCTGACGCCGAACAGGAGGCTCGACATCACGCGGGTCAAAGCGAACGAAGCGGCCAGCCCGAGCGCGATCCCCACCAGTGTCAGGGCGAAGCCACGACCGAGTATGAGCTTGAGCACGTCGCGCGCCTGCGCGCCGAGCGCGATGCGGATGCCTAGTTCGTGCGTGCGTTGCGTCACCGAGTAGGACATCACGCCGTAGATGCCGATGGCGGCGAGGACGAGCGCGAGACCGGCGAAGATGCTGAGCAGGAGAGTCCCGAAGCGACTCCGCGCCGTCAACTCGTCGATCCAACTTTGCATCGTGCGCACGTCGGCGACGGGCTGGTCTTTGTCGATCATTTGAATTTCACGCCGGACGGCGGCGGCCAGGTTCATCGGGTCGCCGTTCGTGCGCATGACATAGGTCATTTCCGAATAGACGAGTTGCGGGTGCGCCCAGTAGACCATCGGGTAGGGCGCGCCTTCCAGCGTCTTATACTTCGCGTCGGCCACGATCCCGATGATTTCCATCGGTTGGGGGTCGGGCATCATCTGCACCCGGATGTGCTTACCTATCGGATTTTCGCCGGGGAAATGTTGCTTCGCCATCGACTCGTTAATGACGATGGTGCGCCGGTCTTCCTTCGCCTCCTGCTCGGTGAACGTGCGACCACTGAGCACCGGAATCCCTATCGTCTGAAAATAGTTCTCATCCGTAACGCGAACATCGGTCGAGAGTTCTTCGCCCGGCGGCGGCACGGGTCGCCCTTCGATAAAGAAAGAGGTGCGCGCGCCGAGGTTGCCGCCGAAAGGCAGCGCGCTCACAGCCCCGACCGAGCGCACGTCGGGCAAAGATTTAAGCCGTTCGAGAGCCTGCCGGTGGAAGGCGACCACCTGATTGTCTTCGGGATATTTCGAGGCCGGAACGGTCACGCGCAGCGTGAGCAGGTTATCGGTCTTGAAGCCGGGATCAACCGCTTGGAGCCGGAGGAAACTCTTGATCATCAGAGTGGAGCCGATGAGCAACACCAGCGCGAGCGCGACTTGCGCCACGACGAAGCCGCTGCTCAAGCGGCGGCTGCGACGGCTGCTCATGTTGCTCTTGCCCGTCTCTTTCAGCGTCTCATTAAGGTTCAAACGCGTCGCTTCGAGCGCGGGCGCGAGGCCGAACACGATGCCGGTCAGCAGTGACACCAGAAAAGTGAAAGCGAGGACGGGCAGGCTGAGGCCGATCTTTTCCATCCCCAGCAGGTTTGGCGGGCTGAACGCGACGAGCGCGTCCACGCCCCACAGCGCGATGAGCAATCCGAGCGCGCCGCCGAGCACCGACAGCAGCACGCTCTCGGTCAACAACTGTCGCACCATGCGCCCGCGTCCCGCGCCGAGCGCGGTGCGGATGGAAAACTCGCTCTGGCGGCTCGCCGCCCGCGCCAGCATCAGGTTCGCCACGTTGGCGCACGCGATCAAGAGCACGAACCCGACCGCGCCGAGCAGCACGTAGAGCGCGGTTTTGATCTCGCCCGCCAGTTGCTCGCGCACGGGCACGACGTTGACGCCCATGTTGGTATTGAATTGCGCGTGCTGTTTTTCGAGACGAGCCGCGATGGTAGACATCTCGGCTTGCGCCTGCTCCGGCGTGACGCCCGGCTTCAGACGCCCGGCCACGGTAATGAAGCGGCCTCTGCCCTTATTCGGCGAAGTCAAATACTGCTCAAACTTGGTGGGCGTCCATATCTCCGCGGCCTTGCCCGTGCGCGAGCCTTCTTTCATGAACCACTTGAAGCCCTGCGGCATCACGCCGAGCACGGTCACGCTCTGCCCGTTGAGGCTGATCTTTTTGTTGATGATGTCAGCCGCGCCGCCGAAGCGTCGCTGCCACAGGCCGTGGCTGATCACGATCACGTCGTCGCGCCCCGGCTCGGCCTCTTCCTTCGTATAGACCCGACCGAGCGCGGCCTCCGTGCCGATCAGGGTGAGAAGATTGCCGGTCGTCACCTGCGCCGGAATCTCTTCCGGGTTGCCTTCGCCCGTCAGGTTGAAGGCCGCGTCGTAGAACGCGCCCATCTCCTGAAAACTGCTCGCCTGCTGCTGCCAATCCAGAAAGTTGGCCGGTGAGACGACGTTGTTTCGCCCGCTGCGCGTGCGATTTTGCTCCCACACGATCACCAATTGGTTGGCGTCGCGATAGGGCAGGCCGCGCAGCAGCACCGCGTTGACGACGCTGAAGATCGCCGTGTTCGCCCCGATGCCCAGCGCGAGCGCGGTGAGCGCGACGAGCGTAAACACCGGGCTTTTCGTCAACGTGCGCAAACCGTAGCGGATGTCGTGCCAGAAGTTTCCCATCATGCCACCTCCGCAGGTGTCCCGACGAGCGACGCTCCTTCTTCATCCTGTTTAAAGCTGACCATCTCCTCTTTCACGACGCGACCGTCGAAGAGGTGGATGGCACGGTCGGCGAAGGTGGCATAGCGCGGGTCGTGCGTGACCATGCAGATGGTCGCGCCGCCGCGATGCAGTTCGCGCAGCAAGTCCATGACGGCCTCGCCGTTTTTGGAGTCGAGGTTCCCGGTCGGCTCGTCGGCGAGCAGGATCAGCGGTTGACCCGCCACGGCGCGGGCGACCGCGACGCGCTGCTGCTGACCGCCGGAGAGTTGGCTCGGCAAGTGTTTCGCGCGGTGCGCCATGCCCACCTTCTCCAATGCGTCGGTGACACGCGTCTTGCGATCCGCGCTGCTCAGGCCACGGTAGGTCAGGGGAAGTTCGACGTTCTCATAGACGGAGAGATCGCCGATCAGGTTGAAGCTCTGGAAGATGAAGCCGACTTCGCGGTTGCGGATCAGAGCGCGCTCGCTGAGCGAGAGGTCGGAGACGAGTTTGCCGTTCAACCAGTACTTGCCTTCCGTCGGCGAGTCGAGCAGGCCGAGGATGGAAAGCAGGGTTGACTTGCCGCAGCCTGAGGGGCCGGTGATGGAGACGTATTCGCCGTTGGCGATGTCGAGATGCGTCCCGGCGAGGGCGTGGGTCTCAACTTCGTCCGTGAAGAAAACCTTCTTCACGTCTTGCAGGCGGATCAGGGGTTGTTTCGATGCGCTCATGATTTTATGGGTGATGCGTGACGGGTGATGAGTGGCGAGTAAAAGGCAAGCCTGTTGTTTTTACTCGTCACTCATCACCCGTCACGCGTCACTGATCCTTTCTTAGTTAAGTCGTATGCGGTTAAAGGCGTCCCACTGGGAAGTGTCCGAGAGGATCACCTGATCGCCTTCCTGTAAGCCTTCGAGGACTTCGATGGTATTGACGGAACTGCGGCCTAGTTTGACCTGCACGCGCGTGGCAAACTGCCCGCCCGGTTCGAGTTTGAACATCCCGACGCTCGATTGCGACTGGCCGAAGGCCGGGCGTCCGATGTAGAGGATGTTGTCGAGGCGTTCAAGTTCAATCGTGCCGTCGACGCTCAGGTCGGGGCGCGCGCCCTGCGGGAGCGGGGCGTCGAGCGCAACGTCAATCGTGACGGTGCTGTTCTGCGAGGCCGGATCAATGCGCACGACGTGGCCGGGGATGATGCCGTTGCGCGTGTCGATGCTGGCCTGCTGGCCGAGCGAGATGTCTTTGGCCTGCGTCTCGGCGATGCGGAGTTCGGCCTTCAGGTTTTGCGGTTCGACGACGCGCGCGAGGTTCGTCCCCGGCTGCACCTGCTGGCCGACTTCGACCTGCATCTGTTGCAGCACGCCGTTCGTCCCGGCCAGCACGCGGAGCGTCGCCACCTGTGTCTGCCTGAGTTGGAGTTGCGCCTTGAGTTGGGCGATGCGCGCCTGTTGCGAAGCGAGTTGCGCCTGCGCGGACTTGGACGTGCCTTGCAGCCGCTTCTGCTCGATGGAATAGCGGTTGGCTAAGTCGGCCACGCGCACGCGCGAGAGTTTGAGGTTGATGGCGGGGATCAAGCCTTCTTTGGCGAGTTGCTCGTCGGTGTCGGATTGCAGTTTCGCCTGCTGGTATTCGGACTGGACGGTGGCGGCGGCGGCCTGCTGGCTCATGCGCTCGCTTTCCAGCCGCGCCCTGATGTTGTTGTAGTCGGCCTCGGCGGCGCGCAACTGATACTCGATGTCAACCGTGCCCTGCTGCAATTCCGGGTTGCTCAACTCGATCAAGACCGTGCCCGCCGTCACTTCCGTGCCCGGCTGGACGAGCACGCGCTCGACGCGCCCCTGCGTGGCCGCCGCGATGACGCGAATGTCTTGCGGCACGAGCGTGCCGATGCCGCGCACCTGCCGGAGCATCTGGCCGCGCTTCACCGTGTCGATCAGAGTGGTCGAACGCTCGACGCCCGGCGCGGCGGGCTTCATCCGCGACACGCCCAGCGTGATCGCCGTCACCGCCACGATGCCGATGACCGCATACAAAACAACCCGCACGCGCCGCTTGCGTGCAGAAGATTTACCGCGAGGAACATCCATTCCCAAAATATTTATTCCTTCCTGACCTGACTGTCATAACGAGCCTTTGCGAAAGGCGTGCCACCGCCGAAACCCTCAAAATTCGCCCGTTTTCGCGGCTTTTACCGATCCCGCGCGTCGCACTTCCGAAACCCTTTTTTCCCAATATCGAAATCAACCCTGACCGATTTCGGAAACGGGATGCGAACCGGAAAACAGCCCGTCCTGTCGCCCGGAATCCGAAAACGAGGATTCCGCGCTATTCCTTCACCACCCACCCGTCCGCCAGTTGCACGATGCGGTTGCCGAACTGCGCGTTCTGTTCGGAATGCGTGACCTGAATGATGGTCGTGCCCTCTTCGTTGAGCCGCTTGAAGAGTTGCATGATCTCGCGCCCCTGACTGGAATGAAGATTCCCGGTCGGCTCGTCTGCCAGCAGCAGCCTCGGATTCGAGATAACGGCGCGCGCCACGGCCACCAACTGCTGCTGCCCGCCCGACAACTGGTTCGGGTACAAATCCTTCTTCCCCACGATCTGAAAACGGTCGAGCACGTCGGCCACCATAGATTGCCGCTCGGACTTCTTCACATCTTTGTAAGAAAGCGGCATGTCCAGATTTTCGTAAACGGTCAGGTGGTCGAGCAGGTGATAGCTTTGGAAGACGAACCCGATGTAGCGTTTGTGCAGTTCGGCGCGCTCTTTCTTTCCGAGCCGGTGGACGGGCATGTCCTCAAAGTAATATTCGCCCGTCCACGCGCTGTCGAACATGCCGAGGATGCTGAGGAGCGTTGACTTGCCCGCGCCCGAAGGCCCCATGATCGACACGAACTCGCCCTCGCGCACGTCCAGATCGACGCGTCGCAGCACGTAAGTTTTATTCAAGCCCTGCTCGTAAACTTTTTCGATGTTGCGCAAACTGATCATGTAATCACCCTTTTGTTGCGGGTCGCCCGGAGTGTTTCGACTGGTTGGTAGAGAGACGTAAGGAGCGCGCCTATCGTTTCAGCTTTCGCCGGGTCGGCGCAAAACTGAATGGAAGCGGCGTGCCATTTGGGGCTGGCGAGACGTGAAGGAATTTGCGGGCGTTTCGACGCAAGGCTAACAATCTCTAATTCATTCCATCCCACTTTCGGGACGCGCGTTTGCGAAAGCGAACAACGCCCGGCGTGAGTTACGAAAGAATGGATGGAAAGTACGAACCGGACGCGCCGGTTGGTTAAGTTTCTACTCGGTCTCGGTGCGCCGCGCGTCGCCGCCGTTCTCTTTGATCCAGACGGTCTTGATGTTGACGAACTCGCGTATGCCGAACTCGCCCAACTCGCGCCCGTAGCCCGAACGCTTGACGCCGCCGAAGGGCATGCGCGGGTCGGACGCCACCATCGCGTTGACGAAGACCGCGCCCGCTTCGATGTCGCCGACGAACCTCTCGCGCTCGTCCTCGTCGTTTGTCCAGACGCTCGCGCCGAGTCCGAACGTCGTGTTGTTCGCAAGCTCTATCGCCTCTTCAATCGAGCGCACGCGAAACAGCAGGGCGACGGGGCCGAAAAATTCTTCCGTGTAGGCCGGAGAATTTTTCGGAATGTCCGCCAGCACGGTCGGCGCGTAGTAATTCCCCGCCCGCCGCAGGCGTTCGCCGCCGGTGAGGACGCGCGCCCCAGCCTCGACCGATTTTTTCACCTGCGCGTCCAGTTCCTCCAAGATGCTCGCGGTGGCGAGAGGGCCGATCTCCGTCGCCTCGTCCGCCGGGTCGCCGACGTTCAATGCCGCCATCCTCTCGACGAAGCGGCGCGCGAACTCTGCATAGACATCCGCGTGGACGATGAAACGTTTGGCCGCGATGCACGATTGGCCGTTGTTGATGGTGCGCGCCTTGACGGCGGTCTTGAGGGCAGACTCGAAATCCGCGCTCGGCATGACGATGAAGGGATCGCTGCCGCCGAGTTCGAGCACGGTCTTCTTGATCGCCTTCCCGGCGCGGCTCGCCACCTCGCTCCCGGCGTGCTCGCTGCCCGTGAGCGTGGCCGCACGCACGCGCGCATCGCCAATCACGCGCCCGACCTGATCCGAGTTGAGCAGTAGTGTTTGAAAGACGCCCTCCGCGAATCCGGCGCGGCGGAAAATCTCTTCTATCGCCAGCGCACACTGCGGCACGTTCGAAGCGTGTTTGAGCAGGCCGACGTTTCCGGCCATCAGCGCGGGCGCGGCGAAACGGAAGACCTGCCAGAAGGGAAAGTTCCAGGGCATCACGGCGAGCACCGCCCCGAGAGGTTCGTAGCGGATGAAAGAGCGCGTCGCACTCGTCTCGACCTCCTCGTCGGCGAGAAACTGCGCGGCGTGCTCCGCGTAGTAGCGACACACGAGCGCGCACTTCGCCGCCTCTTCGCGCGCCGCCTGCAAGGGCTTGCCCATCTCCGCCGTCATCAAGCGCGCGAAGCGGTCTTTCTCCGTTTCCAGAATCCGTGCCGCGCCGAGCATCTTCTCCGCGCGTTCGGCGAAAGTCGTGCGCCGGTGTTCGCGGTAAGCGTCGGCGGCGCGGCGCAGCCTGTCTTCGATCTCCGCTTCGGTGTGCGGCGCAAACTCGCGCAACTTCTCCCCGGTCGCCGGATTCACACTCGCGATTGCCATAGAACACTCCTGCCTCTTGTTTTCGAGCTATGCGCTTATCATAACGCAACTGACCGCGCCCGCGCTCATCATGTATAGTTTCCCTGTTCAACTATCAGGTGCGTTCGATGTGGTCGCTAATCGCATGGGCTTTAGTCTTCTTCAAGGGTTCATCCTGTTCGCATCGGCGTTCGTCGCGGGGATGATCAACTCCATCGCGGGCGGCGGCACGCTGCTCACTTTCCCCACGCTCATCTGGCTCGGCCTCGATGCCAAAGAGGCGAACGCGACAAGCACCGTCGCGCTCTGGCCGGGACTCATCGGCGGGCTGTTCGGCTTTCGGCGCGAGTTGGAAAAGAGCCGACCGCTGCTCGTCCGTCTGGGGCTGGCGAGCCTGTTCGGCGGCGCGGTCGGCGCGGCGCTCCTCATCCTGACGCCCTCGCAAACCTTCGCGCGCCTCGTTCCCTTTCTCATCTTCTTCGCCACGCTTCTCTTCATGGCGCAGGAACCGATCACGCGCTGGCTGCGTCTGGAGACGACGCCCGACGCGCGGCGCAGAGGTTGGTGGACGGGCGCGATCCTCTTCCAGTTCTGCGCGGCCATCTACGGCGGCTACTTCGGCGCGGGCAACGGCATCCTCATGCTCTCCGCGCTCGGCCTGCTCGGCATCTCGGACATCCATCGCGCCAACGGTCTCAAGAATTTTTTAGGACTGACTTTGAACAGCGTGGCCGTCGTGGCCTTCGCCGTCTCCGGCCTCGTTCGCTGGCCGCACGCCCTCTTGATGGCCGGGGGCGCGATTATGGGCGGCTACTACGGCGCGGCCATCGCGCGCAAACTCGGACGCACCTTCGTCCGCCGCGCCGTCATCCTCATCGGACTCACCATCGGCTGCCTCATGCTCTGGCGCATGTCGCATTAAAGCTCCGCCCGCATCTGAGGCCGGAGTTCGATGCTCAGGCGGGCTGAACTGCCCGGCGCATCGCCTTTCATATTTTCTCCACAAATTTCGAACAGGAACGCAAACATGTTGGTATGACCCTTGCCCTGCTCCGTGTCAGTTCTTCCACAGCGTATTGAAATAGTTCGATAGAACTTTAAGTGGGGGTGGAGCATGTACTTCCTAAACGCGCATCGCACGCTTTGCCACGTTATCGAAGATATGAGAACAGGCGCAGCCCCTGACCCTTGCGGCTCAAAAGCTAATAAGGGCGACATACTGAACTATCGGGTAGGAAAGCCAAATAAGCTTTTGCGAGAGAGGCCAGCCGATATTCCTCTCTGTAAACATTGCGAGAAAGCTCTGGCGTGGATGAGCGCGCACTAGAGGCGGAATTCTCTGCGGCCTGAAACTCTTTGAACACTCTACGTCGCGGCGGCGGCGCGGCGCAGGGAGATGACGACCGACTTGGAGGCGGGCGTGTTGCTTTTCTCGGCGACGCTGCCGATGGGCACGAGCACGTTTGTTTCGGGGAAATAGGTTGCGGCGGAGCGACGCGGGATGCTGTAAGGCACGACGATGAAGCGACGCGCGACGCGCTCCTCGCCCTCGAAGTGGCCGATCAAATCCACGACCTCGCCTTCCGCGAGTCCCGCCTCGCGGATGTCTTCCGGGTTGAGCATCACGACGCGCCGCTCGTTGCGGATGCCGCGATAACGATCATCGAGGCCGTAGATGGTCGTGTTGAACTGATCGTGGCTGCGGATGGTCATCATCAAAAACTGGCCGGGCGCGAGGTTGTGTCGCGGCAGAGTGTGCAGGGTGAACTCGGCCTTGCCCGAAGCGGTTTTCCACTCGCGTTCGCGCGCGAGGTTGGGCAGATAGAAGCCGCCGGGACGACGCACCCGCTCGTTGTAATTCTCGAAGCCGACGACGACGCGCGAGATGCGTTCGCGTATGAGATCGTAGTCCGAGGCAAGTTCTCTCCAGTCCACGCCGCCGCGCGCGCCTAGAGTCGCTTCGGCCAGTCGCGCGACGATCATCACTTCGCTCAAAAGTTCCGGGGAGGCGGGCGTTAAATTCCCACGCGAAGATTGCACGACCCCCATCGAATTCTCCGCGCTGACGAACTGCT
>DASPJG010000095.1:0-2167 GCA_035628755.1 Pyrinomonadaceae bacterium | reverse complement strand
CTACCGGACCTGGAAGAGCTTAGCCGGCGGGTGAACGAGACTTCGGAGTCGTACCGGAAGATGCACGACGGGCTGGTGGCGCGCCAAGCCGTTCTGGCGCTCAAGGGAGTTTCTCCGCTGGAGGACGTGGCTTCCGCCCCGCCGGCTTCAGTCACGGGCCGCAGGGAGATGGAAGTCTTCAACATCCAGACGGCGATTACCGACTTCTCCTCCTCGTTCAAGGAATTCGAGGCCGAATACGCCAGGCTGCGGAGCGAAGACGAGGTCGCGGAAGAGATGAACCGCATTACGGAGAACGTCTATGGTGGCTAAAGTAATAGCAGTCTGTAACCAGAAGGGCGGGTCGGGGAAGACCACGCTCAGCATGCAGCTCGCCGGCGCTCTGGCCCGCAGGAAGAAGAAGGTATTGGTCGTGGATGCCGACCCACAGGGGACTGCCACGAGGTGGGCATCCTCGGCTGAGGAGAAACCCTTCCCCGCCCCGGTCGTCGGCCTGAGCGCCGCCGGTGGCAAGGTACACCGTGAGGTCGAGAAGTTTGTCGACGATTACCAGTACATCATCGTCGACTGCCCCCCGGCGGCCGACTCGCGCGTCCCGCAAAGCGCGCTCTTGGTCGCCGATCTCGCCCTAGTGCCCGTCATCCTCTCCGCGCTCGACATGTGGGCCACAGTCGGTATCCGCGAGGTCATCGAGAACGTCGGCGACATCAACGAGGGGCTCAAGTCCCGCCTAGTGATAAACCAATGCCAGCCGAACACCAGCCTCAGCAAGGAGATTCTCAAGGTCATCCCCGAGTTCGGCATCGAGGCTTGTACGGCGAGAGTCTGCCTCAGGCAGGTCTATAAGCAGTCGGCGGTAGACGGCCAGACCGTGTACGACTACGGCGCGAAGGCCGCGCCAGCAGTCGAAGAGATCGAGGCGCTGACCGACGAGGTTCTTAAACTTTTAAAGTAGATAGCCGGGAGGTCAAGAGGTGGCTAAGAAAGATACGGCTTCAAAGCTCCTGAGGTCTCTGGAGGCCGAAAAGCAGACCTTCAGGAAGCGGATCGAGAACGCAGACACCGTCCTGGGCAAGGGTAAGGGCGACGCCCCTTCCGACGACGGCGCTGATAAGGTGGTTAGGGACACCTTCTCGATGCCCGGTGCCGAATACGACGTGATCGCGGAGATTAAGGATCGCTGCCTTGAAAAGAAGGTGGTGGTTAACAAGAGTCAGGTCGTGCGGGCCGGGCTCGCCCTCCTCCAGAGCGTCTCCGACAGGGAACTGCTCGACGTCATCGGCAAGCTGACGAAAGTGAAGGCCGGTAGGCCGGCAGCGAGAAGAGTGGCGGCCAGATGATCCCGCGGCGCAGCGGTGTGAGCTTAGTGCGGCTTTTTCCGGCAAACGGTTATGGGTAGAGAGATCGGCATCGTTGATCTTCTTCAGGTATGCGGCCTCCCTAAGGAGAGCCGGTCAAAGCTCGTCAGGCATCAGGACAAACGGTGGGACCCGCATGATCTGCTTCGGAGGGGCTGGCTTGACGCTTACCAGGCGTTCCAGTCCAGGCCCGTTTTTGACGACCTCGATTACATCATCACGTGCATAGGCGTAGGCCGCAAACAGGCCAGCTTCGTAGGCGTCTACCGGGTTCACGGCCGGCGACCAGGTAGCGAGGGCGATCTACCGCTTGGATGCCCTTACGTGGAGTGGAAGGATAGCGCCCACTTCTACGAACTGGAGCGTGTGGGTGGGTTCGAATCCCTGGAACAGCGCGTGATAATTGAGTGGGGTGAGGGAACTAAGCAGTGGCACCAATTCACAAAGAACAAGCCGGTGAGCCAGATCCTGCCTCCAGGGCACCAGCTCAAGGTGTTTACCGACTACTTTGACTTCACGCTGACTCACCAGGAACTCCACTATCTGTTTGCTCATCAGGAAGCAAATCAGGAGTGGCGCGCGCGCCTGTCGGCAGTAGCAGGCGTTTACCTCATCCTCGCGACCACGACCGGACACCAGTACGTGGGCTCGGCGAGCGGGACCGGAGGGATATGGGGCCGGTGGGCCGCGTACGCGGCCGACGGGCACGGCGGTAATAAGCTCCTGCGTGATCTCGTCACGTCATACGAGGGGTATCCGGACGCGTTCACGTATTCGGTGCTTCAAATCCTTCCGAAGACGACAGCCCC
>DASPJG010000094.1:0-2296 GCA_035628755.1 Pyrinomonadaceae bacterium | reverse complement strand
TCGTACCTTTTCGACGACTACTGGGAAGACATCGGGACGATCTCGGCCTTCCACTCCGCCAATCTCGACATGACTTCGCTGCTGCCGAAGTTCAACTTCTTCGATACGGAAGCGCCCATCTACACGCGCCCGCGTTATCTTCCGCCATCGAAAGTCCACCACTGCGAGATCGTGGATTCGATCATCGGCGACGGCAGCATCATCAACCGCGCGCGGCTCACGCGCTCCGTCGTCGGCCTGCGCTCGCGCGTCGAACCGGGCGCGCGCATCGAAGACACCTACCTGATGGGCGCGGATTATTACCAGTCAATCGAGGAACTGCGCGCCGACGACGCCGCCGGACGACCGCTCATCGGCATCGGGCGCGACACGGTGATTCGCCACGCCATCATAGACAAGAACGCGCGCATCGGCGCAAACGTCCGGCTCACGAACGAAGCGAGAGTGAGAGAATTCGACGGCGAAGAGGCGGGCTTCTACATCCGCGAGGGCATCATCATCGTCCCGAAGAACGCGACCGTCAAAGAGGGCACGGTCGTGTGAGAAGCGCGGCGCGCAGGAGAGCGGAAGTCAGGCGAACTCTCCGTCCGCCCCCGGCGTACTAAGAATCGTTCTACGATTCTCGCGTTACAGGGAAGCGGGGCTATGAGAAAATTAATCTCTAAATTCATCTTCGCCGCCATCGTGTCTATAGCTATCGTGGCGTTTCCGGTTTCCGGTCAGGTCAATCAAGAGCCGGAGATCATGACCTTTAAAGAATACAGCCGGATCAGGCACGAGAGACCTTATCTGCTCCAACTGAAATCCGGCGCGGGCGAGCTTCTATATTTTGGGGTGGGGCACGTCTATCGAGTTGACGACCCGCAGGTCGTGGAGATCGAACGACGCTGGGCTGAGTTTCGCCCGACGCTCGTGCTCAACGAGAGCCGCACGCCGCCCGTCGAGCGAACGCGCGAGCTCGCCGTCGAACGCTACGGCGAGCCGGGGCTGGTCAGCTTCCTTGCCGCCAAACACAACGTCCCCGTCAAAAGTCTCGACCCGCCGCGCATGCAGGAAATCAACTACCTGCTCTCCACGAAACGCTGGACGACCGAACAGGTAATGCTCTTCTACATTCTGCGTCGCGTGGCGGAGAACAACAAGAAGACCAACCCGCGCCCTGCCGACGAACTCGTGCAGGAAGCCCTCGACGCCACGGCGAAAGCCCCCGGCTTTGAGTCTCTGCCGAAGACGCTCGCCGAGTTTGACGCGAGCGCGAAACGCCTGTTGCCGTCCGTCGCCGGCTGGCGCACGGTCAAGAGCACGGTCTTCGACCCGAACCCAGACCTCGGCCTCTACACAAATGATGTGGCCTCTGCGTCGAGCCAGTACAGGGACAGGTACATGGTGAAACTGCTCGCGGAAGAGGTGCGTAAGTGCGGGCGCGTGTTCGCCGTCGTCGGGGCGAGCCACGTCGTCATGCAGGAGAGCGCGTTGAAGAAGGCTCTGGCACAGACAGACGCCGCCGCTTCCCGAAGCGCACAGCCGGGCGCGCAATAAAGCGCACTTTCCCCGACCCCGGCGACGATGCTTGAAAGCCCCTTCCGGGGCGAAAGAGGTTCAGAGTTGAATCTCTTTCGCCCGGAAGGGGCTTCACCATCTCTGGCCTGTCTATCTACTACGGCTTGCGCCGCCGGGCTGCTTTCCGCCGCTCCTGACGGGGCTGAAAACTTTCATCCCGCGACACAGAGCGTTTCGCAATTATCTTTCCGCGAGCGGCGACCTGCGCAGGACGGGTTGCGAACGCCCGCGATTGTCTTGTGCGGTGTTGACGGTGTTGCTGTTGCTCGCGCCGGACGGGTTGTAGATGTAGCTGTCGCGCGCCTGCACGGCGAGGTCTGGGCGCATGACGCGAACTTTGATGCGGCGTCGCTGGCCGGGCTGTCCCTGCTGTTTCGGGTAGTAGCCGAGACTGTACTGGCGGCGCAGTTCTTCCGCGACGAGCGAGAACGCGCTCTCGATGTCGCGCGTGGTGTCGGCGCGGTAGACGCGCGCGCCCGACAGGCGTGCCATGTCGCGCAGGTAAGCGTCGCCGCGTTCGTACTCTTCGCGCGTGCAGCCCGTGCAATTCGAGCCGCCGCCCCTGCCCCCGCCGCCACCGCCCCGGCCTCCGCCGCCGATGCGGACGTTTCCGCCGGAGAGGATGTCTGCGAGCACGCCCGAGATGCCGCCCGACCTGCGCCGCGGGATGCCGCCGCCGTAGACTCCGCCGCCGCCGCGTTGCGAGGCCGCGCGCGAGTCGTATGTGTCGTACTGC
>DASPJG010000093.1:0-2982 GCA_035628755.1 Pyrinomonadaceae bacterium | reverse complement strand
GCGTGATGATCTTGCCGCGCGCGGTGTAGTCTTCGGGGTTGGCGGAGAAGACGAGCATCACGTCTAGGGCGAGGCGCACGGGGTAGCCTTTGATCTGCACGTCGCCCTCCTGCATGATGTTGAAGAGGCCGACCTGAATCTTGCCCGCGAGGTCTGGCAATTCGTTGATGGCGAAGATGCCGCGATTGGCGCGGGGCAGCAGGCCGTAATGGATTGTGAGTTCGTCGCTCAACAGGTGGCCACCCTTCGCGGCCTTGATCGGGTCAACGTCGCCGATGATGTCCGCGATGGTCACGTCGGGCGTGGCAAGTTTTTCGACGAAGCGCGCGTCTCTGTCCACCCACGCCACCGGCGTCTCGTCGCCCAACTCTTCGATCAACTGGCGGCCATACGCGCTGATCGGGCGCAGCGGATCGTCGTTGACTTCCGAACCGGCGATGGCGGGAATTTGTGCGTCGAGCAAATTCGTCAACTGGCGGATGATGCGGCTCTTGGCCTGACCGCGCAGGCCGAGCAGGATCAGGTTGTGGCGCGCGAGGATGGCGTTGGTGATCTGCGGCACGACCGTCTCGTCGTAGCCGAGGATGCCGGGAAACAGACGCTCGCCCGCGCGCAGCTTCGCGATGAGGTTCGCGCGCAGTTCGTCCTTGACCGTGCGCACTTGATAATTCTGCCGCTTCAACTCGCCTAAAGTTTTTGCCTGTGTCATCACTTTGAAATTACTTCCCCTGTCATTCGTATGATTGCCGAAATTTTAACCTTTGCCTGACGACGGCGAACGGCGTCGTCAGGCTTTCACAATTTGAAAGCCGACTCCGCCCACTCTTCTTTAGTCAACCCGTACCACAGTTGGTCGAAGTATTGGCCGTTCGTGTAGATCATGCGGCGCACGACGCCCTCGCGCCGGAAGCCGAGCTTTTCGTGGAGCGCGATGGAGGCCGCGTTGTAGCTATGCACCGAGATGGTGGCCTTCTGATACCTGCGCTCCTCGAAATAATACTTGAGCACGATCCCGATGGCCTCTGCCGCGTAGCCTCTGCGTGCGTGTTCGCGCGCGACGTGGATGCCGTACATGAAAGTGCCGTGCTGCGGTTCGCAGTGGTGCGTCGCAATCGTGCCGACGGCCTGCCCCTTCGCGGCTTCGATGACCCAGGTGAAGGCGTCTTGCTCAAGCGTCTTGAGCGATTGTTGCCGGACGAAATCCCTCACGCGCTCGCCGGACACGGGCGGCCAGACGAACTCCAACCGCCGCGACATCTCGCTGTCGAGATTCCAGCGGAAGAAAGTCTCCGCGTCCGAAGGCTCGATGCCGCGCAGACGCACTTTCTGTCCCTGCCAAAAATTCATACGGCTTCTCCGGCTTGAGCCGCCCGCGAACCAACCTTGAGAAATTCAAGAAACGTTTAACTCGCCGCAGCGTTCGCCCGCGCGTGCGATGAAACTCCCGTCAGCCATTCGCGCGACGAGTTCGTCGGCTTCGAGTTTTTCCAGATGCGCCAGCACCGCGCGCTCGGCCATCGCGTGCGCTTTCGGCGGCACGTCCGTATAGACGCGCGCGACGATCTCCGGCGGCGTCCGCGCGCCCGCGCAGACGGCGTGCAGGATGTTCCGTTCGCGTTCGAGCCGGTGCGCGATGTATTCCTCAATCTTCGCGCGCGGCGTGGCGACCGCCGCGCCGTGGCCGCCGAAGAGGACTTTGACGTGCGGCAAGAGCGCGCGGTAGCGTTCGAGCGACGCGAGATAATCGCGCACGCTGCCTTCGGGCGGATCGATCAGAACCGAACCGAGGCCGACGATGTTGTCGCCCGTGATGAGCGCGCCGGTGCGCGCCTCGTAAAAGCTGAGATGGCCGCGCGTATGCCCCGGCGTGTGCATCGCGCGAAGCGAGAGCGCAGGCTCGCTCGCCAGTTCGATCACGTCGCCGTCTTCGATGAAGCGATCCACTCGAACCTGACCGCGCAAACTCTCCGCCGTCTGCCGGTGCGCGGCGACACGAATGTGATTGCCGAGATGGCGTCGAAGCGCGTCCACGCCCGCGACGTGATCCGGGTGATGGTGCGTCAGGATGATCTCGCGCGGGGCGCGGCCTTCCGCCGCGAGTTCGTCCACGCAGGCGGCGAGCGCGGCTTGCTCGTCTTCATAGGGCGAGCCGGGATCGAGGATGACGAAATCGCCGTGGCCGACGAGGTAGGCGTTCGTGTGCGTCGCGGGCGGCTTCGTCGGCGTGCGCAGGGGGAAGCAGATAAAGCCGGGCATGAACTCGATGCGGCGCACGGGCTGCGCGTGCGCCTGCGGCACGCTCAGGAAACGCGCGGCGGTCTCTTCCGTCAAGCCTTCGCTCAAAACTCTCAAGGCGTGCAACACCGGGGGCGCGACGAGCGCGTCAGAGCGTTCCCAACGCCCGACCGCTTCGGTCGCACGCGTCCACTCTCCGCTCTCAAACTCGGCGGTCAGCACGCGCGGCTCCTGCTTGCGCGGGCAGCGCGCGAGAAAGAACCATGTATCGAAGCGACGGGGGCTAAAGGGCGGCGTCACCCAGCGTCCGGCGAAAGTGAAATCGCGCGCGTCCAGATGGAGGCCGTAGTGCGCGAGCAGTTGCGGGAAGCTCATGCGCTGCGAGGTGAGATCGTCGAGCACGGAGGCGAGCTGGCCTTTCGTCAGAGCGTCCGCGCCGCGTGCGACGAGCACGCCGAGTTCTTCAAACAACTCGCGCGCGGCGCACGCGATCATCGCCGCCGTTTCCGCGTCGGGCGAGTTTTCCACCGGCGTCGCGGCGTCTTCCGCGTCGCGCTGCCCGCCGGGGAAAGCGTAGAAGCCGCCGAGGAAGGCCATGCGTTCGCCGCGCCGCGCCCAGAAGATTTCCGGCACGCGCTCGCCTTCCGTTTCGCGCACGAGGATGACGGCGGCGGCATCCTTCGGCACGGCGTCGGCTTTACCGCGCGGCGCGCTGGCCGCGGTGGTCGGCGATTCGTTCAGGGACAT
>DASPJG010000092.1:0-7077 GCA_035628755.1 Pyrinomonadaceae bacterium | reverse complement strand
GATGTGGATCACGAACGGCGGCTTCGCCGACGTGTTCATCGTCTTTGCGAAACTCGACGGCGACAAGTTCAGCGGCTTCATCGTCGAGCGTCAGGAGGGACTGACGAACGGCGCGGACGAGCACAAGATGGGCATCAAGGGATCGAGCACGACCGCGCTCGTCCTGTCGGACGCGAAGACGCCGGTTGAGAATTTGCTGGGCGAGGTCGGCAAAGGCGCGAAGATCGCGTTCAATATTTTGAACATCGGACGTTTCAAGTTGGGCGCGATGTGCAACGGCGGGATGAAGCTGATGCTGCACGAGGCGGTGCGCTACGCAAACGAGCGTCACCAGTTCGGTCGCCCGATCTCGTCGTTCGGCGCGATCAAGTCGAAGCTGGCCGAGATGGCGATCAAGACGTGGGTGGGCGAGACGATGGTTTACCGCACGCTCGGCCTGATTGAGAACGCCATCAGTGGCGAGACGGACGCGGCGGCGAAACTGCGCGGCATCGAGGAATACGCGGCGGAGTGTTCGATCATCAAGGTGGCACTGTCTGAGTATTGCGATTTCGTCGCCGACGAGATGGTGCAGATTTACGGCGGCTACGGCTATTCCGCCGACTATCCCGCCGAGCGCGCCTACCGCGACTCGCGCATCAACCGCATCTTCGAAGGCACGAACGAGATCAACCGCATGCTGATTCCCGGTCGCATGATGAAGAGCGCGATGTCGGGTCGGCTCGCCCTGTTGCCCGCCGCGCAGAAGTTGATGGACGAGGTGTTGTCGCCGTCGCTCGCTTCGTTTGACGAGGACGAAGGCGTGCTCGCCACGGAGATGAAACTCGCGCAGAACGCGAAGAAGGTCGCGCTCATGACGCTGGGGACGGCGGCGCAGAAGTACATGGCGAAACTCGCTGACGAGCAGGAGATTCTGATGGGCGTCGCGGACATCACGATGGACGTGTACGCGATGGAGTCGGCCATCCTGCGCGCGCAAAAACTCGCGGCGAAGGAGGGCGAGACGGCTGCCGCGCGCTACATCGAGATGGTGCAGGTCTTCTGCAACGACGCCGTGCAGCGCATCGAAGCGCGCGCCAAGAACACGCTCGCCGCGATGAGCGAAGGCGACGAACTGCGCACCCTTCTCGCAGCCCTGCGCCGCTTCACGAAGCAGACGCCCATCAACACCGTCGCCGCGCGCCAGCGCATCGCCGACGTGTTGATCAAGGCGAACAAGTACGCTTACTAAAAAGTGAGCGGTGAGCAGCGAGCAGTGAGCAGTTAAGACGGTTTTCTTACTGCTCGCTGCTCGCTGCTCACCGCTCACTGCTTATTGTCCACATGAAAATCATCCCCATCTCTCTGCCGACGCCGTTTTACATCGGGCCGGTCAACGTCTACCTGATCGCGGAAGACCCGGTGACGTTGATTGACACGGGGCCGAAGACGCCGGAGGCGTTGGAGGCTCTGCGCGAAGGGTTGAGGCGGGCGCGTTTTCGCGTCCTCGACGTAAAGCGCATCGTCCTGACGCATGCGCACGAGGATCATTGCGGGCTGGCGAAACGCTTGCGCGACGAGGCGAAGGATGCCGAGGTGCTCGTCCACGGGTGGGAGACGGGGCATCGCAAGGGGCGGCTCGAATACGAGGAGCACCGCGCGCTTTTGGTGCGCGCCGGAGTGCCGGGCGAGGAAGTCGAAGTGATGCGGCGGATGTACGAGGGCGTGCGCCATTATGCGGACGCGCTCGAAGACGAGGAGCACAGGGAACTGACGGACAACTCGGAGTTGGAGTTTGAGACCGGAGCTTTGCGCGTGGTGCATACGCCGGGGCACACGCCGGGGTCGTGCTCTTTCTTGCGCGAGGCCGACCGGACTGTGATCGCGGGCGACTGCGTGTTAAAGCGTGTGACGCCGAACCCTGTGCTCTCGCCCGACCCGGTTGACCCGTCGCGCCGATTTCCTTCACTGGCGGAATACCTCGTGAGTCTGGCGCGCCTGCGCTCTTTTGCGCCGACGCTCGTTCACGGCGGGCATGGCGAGGCGGTCGAGGACTTCGAGGAATTGTTCACGCGTTATTTGCGCGCGATTCGGGAGCGGCAGGCCGAGGTCGTCCGTCTCGTGCCGAAAACGGGCGCGAGCGCATGGGAGGTGGCGCGCGAGATGTTCCCGGGGGCGGAGGACGTGCATCGCTTCCTCGCCGTGTCGGAGGCGGCGGCGCATCTCGATCTGGCGCACACGGAGAACAAACTCGCGTTGGAGATGAGCAGCGACGGGCGGGAGGTTTATCGCCGACGGGCGGGCGACTGAGAGAGCGCGTTCGGGCGCGCAGATGACGAACGCAGGTTGAGTTGAAGCGGCGCGGGCTTAAAAGCGAACCGGCCACCGTCCATCACTTCAGATGATGGACGGTGGCCGGTTCGCTTTGGCGTAACGGGCGCGCGGGCTTTCAAGCGGGCGCGCCGCACGGTTTATTTGTTGCCCGTCGCGGTGCGACCTTTGCGCGTCGCCTGAGACTTGGTGGCTGCCGGGGGCGCAACCGAAGTCAGGGCTTCGACGTTGACGAAGAAGCGGAAAGAGCCGTTCTGCTCGACGCCGAGCAGGAACTGCACGTTGACGCTTGCGCCGTCGGCAAGCGGGGTGGCGAGCGAGAGCGTCGAGTTCAAGCCGCCGCCGTTCGGTTGGCCTGCCGCGTCCGTCTCAAGCGTCGTGCCCTCGATGGTGGTCTGCGGGCTGGCGTTGTCGGAGCAGAGGTGCGGCGTGCCGCCCTCGCTCTGGCAGGTCGCCGTCACCTGCGACGAAGTGATCGGGCGCAGGTCAGCCGTGCCGGAGAGCGAGGGGAAGGTTGTGATGTCCACGATGCGGAAGCGCAGGCGGTTAACGGGTGCGCCCGTGTTGTTGGTGAAGCGGCGACGGATGGAGAGCGTGCCCGTGGAAGTGGGAGACGAGCCGAAGCCCGAACCCGCGCCCGTGCGACGCTCTAAGCGACACGCGCTCGGCAGCGTCGGGTTGACACTGATGCTCGCGCATTGCGTGTCCACGAGCGACGCCTTGATCTCGGCGTTGCGCTGGACGGGCGACGAGAGGTTTTCGGGGCCGGGCGCGCCGAGCCGCTGGCATCTGAAGTTGATCGTCGAACTGCACAAATTCGTCCCGTTGATGTCGGCAACCTGAAAGTCCGTCTCGTTGTTATCCGTATCCTGCGGCACTCCGCTCTGCGCGTTGCGGAAGATGCTGAAGTTGATGCCGGGGTTCCCGCTCAGGGCAGCCGACAACGGGGGGTAACCCGTGCCTTCGACGTAGATGGGGTTGGTTTCCCCGCTCGCGCCGACGGCGTCGAGGCGATTGGTCGTGTTGAAGCCACCTTGCAGCGACGTGTTGAAGATGGCGATCCCGGCGTTCGTGGGGATGTCCTCGTTCAGGGTATTGTCGCCCGTGGCCGTCGAGGCCGTCCCCGCGGGGTACGCGCTGCCGCTGAAAGAGCCGGTGCATGCGCCGCCGCCGTTATTGACGGCGAGGTAATGGCCGCGCGCCGGGATGATCGTGTTGTTCGGGATGGTGAACAGCACGTTGTTGTTCGACTGGGCGACGGCGAAACCGGACGAACCGGCGGCGAGCGATTGCACGGTGTAGGGGCTGTTCGACGTGTTGTAAATCTCGACGAACTCGTCACACGAGCCCGTCGGCCCGAAGGTGCGGAACTCGCTGATGATGAGCGGCGCGCCGCCCCCGCTGAAAATGGACGCGTCACCGGGAACGCCCGTGTTGGGCGCGCCGGGCGTGCCGTAAGAGGCGGCATCCACGGCGAAGCGCGCGCCGGTGTCGTTGTCCTGATAAGCGGCCAGCGTATCGGCCGTGGGAACGAAGCGGACGGCCGAGTTCGAGGGGATACCGGACGAGCCGTTGATGTTGTCGGTGGTCGTCGCGGTGTTGTTGTCGCCCCACGTCGCGCCCGTGATGAGCGAGGTGTTCGTGCCTGCGAGCGTCTGGTCGATGAGCGTGCCTGCAGCGCGCGTGCCCGCGTATACCTGAATGTTATCGCTCGCGGCGTTGTCTATCGTGCCGGTGGCCGTCAGTCCGGTGGTCGTGCCGATGATCAGCACCAACCTGCGGTTGCCATCGGTCGTGCTCGTGTCTTCGGTCAGGGTGTTGGTGTTGGCGGCCGGAGTCGTCAAAACGATCACGACGAAAGTGCCTTGCGGGACGTTGGCGAGATACGCGGCGGCGGGCAGCGTCACATCACCTTCGGTCGTCCCGGTCGCGCCCGCGCGCGTGCCTACGTCTGAGATCGTCCAACCCTGCATGTTGACCCCGGCGGGGTTCGTCACCAGCAGTTCGATATATTCCTTGCCGGTGGCCGGGTTAACGACGAACTCGTTGATCACCACGTCGTCCTCCGCCTGTGCGAAAGCGACCTCGGAACTTGAGAAGGCGAAGCCCAGAGCGAGCGTCGCGAGGGCTACGAAAAAGAGTCTGCGAAGGGGTTGCATAGAGAGATTCTCCTGAGAAATTTGGCAATGAATAATGGTGCAGCACGTGTTGACATCTGGCGGCCTTGTTTGTTTCCCGTCATGGCTGGCCGCGCATGCGCCTTCTCTCGAAACTGCCGGTCTAAAGTCGGTCTAAATTCAGGGAAGCGAATTTTCCTGTAGAGCGGCGAGGATAAGTCAAACGCCGATTCCGGTCAAATGGTTTCCCGTGTATTTGCTCTTAAATCTTTGGCCTGTAACCTGCACGGGCGCACTAACGCCCGGAAACCCCCAACCTTACAAGCTTGAAACTTTTTCTTCCGACCCCCCATCTACCATTACAGTGAGGGCGCGCCGTCACTTGACGACTTCAAACTCGAAGTAGATCGTTTTGCCGCGAATCACGTAGCAGAGGTAAGTCTCCCAGAAGCGGCGGATGAAACGGAGCGCGGGGTAGCGGTTGCAACTGTTGACGAGGAGTTCGATCCCGAGCGCGCGCCAGAGCTTGAGGAGCGTGACGCGCACGACGCGCGGGCGTAGAGTAACGTCGCTGTAGAAGGCGAAGTCCGGGCGTTTGCCGGTGAAGTAGGCGAAGGATTCGGTCGTCAGGTGATGGCGATGCGTGGGGTCTGTGTAGGAGGCGATGTCGGAATAGTGCGGCGTGTCGAGGCGGATGATGCCGCCGGGCTTCGAGATGCGATGCAGTTCCGCAACGACGGCGAGCACGTCGTCTATGTGTTCGATGACCTGATTGCCGACGATCACGTCGAACTCGTTGTCGGGGAACGGGTAGGGCACCGAATCGAGGTCGTGAATCACGTCGGCGTGCGTTCGCGGGTTGCTGTCGAGGCCGATGCTGCCGGGCGTCTTTTTGATGCCGCAGCCGATGTCGAGAATTTTCATCGCGGAGAAATTAACCCAAGTGTGTGTGGTCGCGCAAAAATATTGGTGCGCTGTCGTGGCGCAAAATTTTCGGAACCGCGTGCCGTGCGCTTCGTGAAATTGCCAGAAATCTCTCTCGGAGGAATGTATTTATGTTCGGTAAAAAGATGTCTCTCTCCCTCGCACTCTTGCTCGTCGCCGCTGCCGGCGCACGGGCGCAGGAAGCGCAAGGCCGTGGCGGTCAACCCTCCGGCGCGCAAGTTTTCGTCTTCGGCGGCGGCAACCATCTCGGCGTCGCGGTCGAAAGCGTGACGCGCGAAAACATGAGCAGCTACAACCTGAGCGGCGAGCCGCGCGGCGTGGTCGTCCGCGACGTGGCGGCGGACAGCCCGGCGGCGAAAGCGGGGCTGCAAAAGAACGATGTCATCCTGCGTTTTGACGGCGAGCAGGTTTCGAGCGTGCAGAAACTTCAACGCCTCATCAACGAGAGCGCGCCCGAACACACGGCGCGGCTCTCCATCAGCCGTGGCGGCGCGGAGCAGGAGTTGTCCGTCAAACTCGGCAGGCGCGAAGGCTTCGCGCCGGGCGCGTTCGGGAATTTCAAGTTCCCCGAAGGGCAGACGTTCAACTTCAACGCCGACGAACTTAAACGCAACGCCGAGGAATGGAAGAAACGCGCAAAGGAGTGGGAGAAGAACTCCGGGGAGATGCGCAAGGGGCTGGAGAAATTCCGCGCCGAAGGCTTCGGCAACAATTTCACGCTCGTTTACGGCGCGGGCAATCGCCGCATCGGCATCACCACGCAGAACCTGACCGGGCAACTCGCAAACTACTTCGGCGTTTCGGGAGGCGATGGCCTGCTCATCACCTCCGTCGCAGAGAACAGCCCGGCGTCGAAGGCCGGACTCAGGGCGGGCGATGTCGTCACGGAAGTTGACGGCACGCGGCTCAAAAACGCGGGCGAACTCTCGCGCGCCCTCAACCGCAAGGACGAAGGCGACGTGTCGCTGACCATCGTCCGCGACAAGAAAACGCGCACCGTCAAAGTGACGCCGGATCGCACGCAGAACAACCCGACGTTCTTCACGCCCGACGGCTTCGGAGCGACCGCGCCGATGGCCTTGATCGCGCCGCGTATCAAAGTTGCGCCGCGCCCCGCTATGCCCGCCGCGCCGCGCATCACGCCGCTCGTCGCGCCGCGCCCGCCGCAGGCCGCCCCGCGCATTTACGCCGTGCCGCCTGCTACGCCCGCCACGCCCGTCGCGCCGGTACGCTCGGGCACGTGGGTTTTGTAGACGGCAGACGCGAGACGGAGATGAAAGCCGCGCGAAGCGGCGACAGTTGAATAGCCCCTGCTGTCAGGTGAGCTATCGACTGTCGCCGCTTCGCGCGGCTTTGTTCGTTATCGTCGCGCGGCGTTTCGGCTTCCACCCTTCAGGGTCGCAACTCCCGCAACTCCCGTTCGGCATCGGCGTATGCGCCGTCCTTGATGTTGCCCAGACTGATGGCGGCCTCGAAGGCTTTGACCGCTTCTTCACGCCGTTCGAGAAAGGCGAGGATGCGCCCCATCGCGGTGTAGGCGCGCGAGATGAGCGGGCGGTCTGATTCGGACGTGGCGGAGTTGATGGCGAGCCTGTAGTTGGCGAGCGCGCGCCCGAGGCGTTCGTCGCGGACGCTTTCGACGAAGGCGTCGCTGGCCCCGATACTGGCCGCCTGCGCCAGCGCGAAGAAGATGCGCGGTTCGCCC
>DASPJG010000091.1:0-5818 GCA_035628755.1 Pyrinomonadaceae bacterium | reverse complement strand
GAGCGCGCCGTTGTGCGCGACGACGGGCACGTCCAGCCCGAGTTTGAGCGCGAGTGGGCGGGCGTCGCGGAAGCGGCGTCCCGTGACGAGCGCGACGCGCACGCCGCGCGAGCGCGCCTCCGCAATCGCGCGGGCGTTGCGCGCGGACAACTCGCCGAGCGAGTTGAGAAGCGTCCCATCGAGATCGAGCGCGAGCAGTTGAATCATAAAAGCTGTGACCGGCGACAAGTGACAAGATAGAACAGTAAATCGTGAATCGTAAATCGTAAACAGGGGAAAACCGTAAATCGTGAATCGTAAATCGTGAATAGATGGAATCCCATCCTTCTCTATTTACAATTTACGATTCAAGATTTACGGCCTTTAAATAATTCACGATCCGGGCTTTTACTGCCGGTCAGCGCCGGACGTTTGCTCCACCTGACGGATGTTTGGTGACTGACGTATGATGCGGGCGTTTGAAGGATGCGGGAAATATCCTGAAAGGACTCGATTTTCATGTATGTGACACATCTGGAGTGCGCGGCGTGCGCTCTCCGCCACGAGGCACGACAGTTGCACAATCTCTGCCGCGAGTGCGGCAAGCCGCTGCTGGTTCGCTACGATTTGGAGCGCGCCGCCGCGCAGTTGACGAAGGAAAGTTTACGAGAGAGGCCGACTGATTTATGGCGTTACAGAGAGGTGCTGCCCGTCGCGCACGAAGAAAATATCGTCTCGCTCGGCGAAGGCTGGACGCCGCTCGTCGCCGCCCGGCGGCTGGGCAGGCAGTTGGGCTTGAGCGCGCTCTACATCAAGGACGAGTCGCGGAACCCGACGCAGAGTTTCAAGGCGCGCGGGATGACGGCGGCGGTCTCGATGGCGAAGGAACTGGGCGCGCGTAAACTCGCCGTGCCCTCGGCGGGAAACGCGGCGGGCGCGCTCGCCGCCTACGCCGCCCGCGCCGGAATCGAAGCGCACATCTTCATGCCGCGCGATACGCCGCGCGCCAACGTCGTTGAGTGCGAGCAGACGGGCGCGCACGTCGTCCTGCTGGACGGCCTGATCACGGACTGCGGCGCGGAAGTGGGCAGGCGCAAGGAGGCGGAAGGCTGGTTTGACGTTTCGACTTTGAAAGAGCCGTATCGCGTCGAGGGCAAGAAGACGCTCGGCTACGAGTTGGCCGAACAATTCGCATGGGAGTTGCCCGACGTGATCGTCTACCCGACGGGCGGCGGAACCGGACTTATCGGCATGTGGAAAGCGTTTGAGGAGATGGAAGCGATGGGATGGATCGGAAGCCGCCGGCCACGGATGGTGACGGTGCAGGCCGCCGGGTGCGCGCCCATCGTGCGCGCGTTCGCGGAAGGGAAGCGTTTCGCGGACGAGTTTCCCGATGCCGCGACGACCGCTTCCGGGCTGCGCGTGCCGCGCGCCATCGGCGACTTTTTGATACTGGACGCCCTGCGCGCATCGCAGGGGACGGCCATCAGCGTGACGGACGCGGAGTTGATCGCGGCGACGCGCGAGATAGGCGCGGCGGAAGGGCTTTTCTGTGCGCCGGAGGGCGCGGCGTGCCTGCCCGCGCTCAGGCAGTTGGTGGCGGCGGGCGCGGTCGGAGCGGACGAGCGCATCGTGCTTTTCAACACGGGCGCGGGCGTGAAATATCTGGAGAGTTTTTCGTAGTGAGACATCGCACGCAGAAGCAAAGTCTGACGTTTCGGGCGCGTCTAATGTTCTTCGCTTCGGCGTTGAACGTGGCGGGCATTCTGTGTCTCAACGCGGCGACGCGCGCCCCTGAGCCGTCGGCGTTGCCGGAGTTCGGCTATGCAGGGTGGTCGCGCGGGTGGGCGTCGCTGCTGGATTCGCTCGGATTCACTTTAATGATGCCGGGAATATTTTTCGCCTCGACGGTCTTTCTGGGCGCGCACGTTCTGGCGTGGAACGAGCGTGCGACGCGCTCGTTGTGGTACGCGGCGGGGTTCGGGATCAACTTGTTGACGGTGTGGAGAGTGGGCGTCGCCTGTGAGGCGGCGCGGGAGACGGGAAGAAAATGATCGGAGAAGTTGTCATGAAACGTCGTTTGCCCGCGGTGCTGTTCGTGCTTCATGTGACGGTGCTGCTGCTCATCATCTTGCTGGCATCATACGGCCTCGCGCACGGGCAGCAAGGCGCGGCGGCGAAGTTGCAGCCGGAGGCGACGGCGGGTAAAACCGCGGCGGCGACGGCGGCAAACACGGAGGTTGAGCAGGCGTGTTTCGATAAGGCGCGCACGGAAGGATTCGAGGCGCTCTACAATCTCGACTACGAAGCTGCGCGCGCGCGTTTCCGTGAACTCGCGCGCCTCTACCCGGATCACCCGGCGGGGCCGCAATTTCTGGCGGCGAGTTTGTGGTTGGAGACCTTGAACGAGTCGCGGCGTTTACAGTCGGGTTTGTACAACAACGAATCTTTCTACGCGAAGACGGAAGACAAGGTTGACCCGAAGATCGTCGCACAGTTTAAGGAATGGACGCGCACGGCGAAGCAGTTGGCCGAAGCCCGCCTGAAGAAGAACCCGAAGGACACCGAAGCCCTCTATTTCCTCGGCGCGACGCAGGGACTCAAGGCCGCGTTCGCCGGGGCGGTCGAGCGCAGTTTCGTCTCGGCTCTGCGCAGCGGTTCGGACGCGGTTGACCGCCACCGCGAGACGATCAAACTCGATCCGAGCTATCACGACGCGGAGTTGACCATTGGCATGCAGGACTACATCGTCGGCGGCCTCGCCCTGCCCTATAAAATTCTCGCGGGCATGACCGGCACGCGCGGCTCGAAAAAGCGCGGCCTCGCCACGCTCGAACGCGTCATGCGCGAAGGCCGTTGGGCGCGCGACGACGCGCGCGTCATGCTCATCCCGCTCTACAAGCGCGAGAAGCGATATGCCGACGCCGCCGCGCTCGCGCGCGAACTCGCGGCGAAGTATCCGAAGAATTATTTGTTCAGGTTGGAATATGCCGACGCGCTCGTCTCGCAGGCGGCGACGGAGCGCGAAAGCGGCGGCGCGGCATCCTCCGCAAACACGGAGCGCGAAGCCTTCGCCATCTTCGACGCGCTTTTGCGCGACCGCGCCACGCGCGATGCGGCTGCGCGCCAACTCGACCTCATACATTTCCAGTACGGCGAAGCCCTCTTCGTCGCAGGACAGTTTGAACGCGCGGCCAGAGAGTTTCTCGCCGCTGCCGCCGTCCCGAACGCGGAAGCGAATCAGGCGACGCTCGCCCGGCTGCGCGCCGCGCAGACGCTCGACCTCGCGGGCAAACGCGACGACGCGCTCGCGCAGTACAAGCTCGTCCTTGCGCGCCCCAACGTCTACGACTCGCTCGAAGAAGCGCGGCGCGGGTTGCGCGAACCGTATCGCAAGCCCGCGTCGAAGCAGCCGGAAGAGAACTAAGGCTGTCAGTCGTCCGTGGTCGGTTGTCCGTTGTCTGAGTCCGTGTCACCAACTACCAAACACCGGGCAGAGCAACGGGCAACAAACCACGGACGGCGGGCAACGGACAACTGACCACAGACGACTGACAAGGATTGAGGTGAAGTAGTGCAAAAGTATTTGACCGGCGGGGCGGGTGAGACGCGCCCGCGCCGTTTGCTGTTGTGTCTCGACGGCGTGCCCTACGAAGTGATCACGGCGGCAAGGTCGCGCGGGCTGTTCGCGCGCTTCGGCGACCCCGCCGGGCTGCTCTCGCCGTTCCCCACGATGACCAACGTCGCGCTCGCGCAGATGCTCGGCGCGAGCGTGCCGCTCGGCTACGAGAGCCTCTACTTCAACAAGGATTCGCAGGAGTTGTGCGGCGGCATACGCAAGTACATCGGTCGTCGCACGCCCGACAAAGTGCCTTCGTCTTACATGGACGATCTCGATTATCAAGAGCCGCTGCCCTTCGAGTTTCTCGTCTACGTCGCGCCCGACGCCGTGTGGCGCGCAGACATGCGCCGCTTCCGCGACAAGTTTCGCGCCGCGCCGCCAGACCGCGACTTCTTCGCCTTCCTTAAAGGGACGGACGGCCTGCTGCACATTCGAGGGCCGCAAAAGTTGAACGTCGCCCTCGAATCGCTCGACAAAATCCTGAACGAGATACAAGACATCTGCGGCGCGGAGACGGAGATCGTCCTCTTCTCCGACCACGGCATGAACCTCGAAGAGAACCGGAAAATCCACTTGCAGACGCACCTGCGCGCGGGCGGTTACGAAGTCAAAGAACGCTTCGAACCGGGCAGGGGCAAACGACGCGTCGCCGCGCCCGCCTTCGGCCTCTGCGGCTACGCAGCCCTCTACTGCGCCGACGAAACCGACCCGGCGGAAGTCGCGGACGCACTGACGACGCTCGAAGGCGTTGATTTCAGCCTCCACCGCGAAGGCGAGTCCGCGGTCGTCGTGCGCGGCGCGCGCGGCGTCGCACGCATCACGCGCGAGCAGAACGGGCAGGCGCGCTACAGTTACGAACAACTGACGGGCGACCCCTTGCAACTCGACGCCGTGCAACGCGCTCTCAGCGCGGGCGGCCAACTCGACGCGCGCGGCTATGCCCCTGACGCCATCTGGTACGCCCACACCGCCGCGCACACCTACCCGGACGCGCTCGCCAATCTCTATAGCTCTCTACACGCCCCGCGCGTGCGCCACACAGCCGACGTGCTCGTCAGTTGCCACGACGGCTACTACTACGGCATGTCCTTCTTCAGCCGCTTCGTCCGCCTCGCCGCCACCCACGGCAACGCCCTGCGCGCAAGCTCCACCGCTTTCCTCATGAGCACGCACCGGCAATTCCCCGCGCACGTCCGCGCGAGCGAAGCCAGACCTCTTTTACGCGAGTGAAAAAGGATAAGGAAGATAAGGCGGCGATCTGAAATGCGAGCAGGGCTTGTTTAGCTCTGCTCGTATGCTTTGAGGAAGTCCTCGCGGGGGATGCTGGCCTGTGTGCAGATAATTCGTAACGTGGAACTCTTCAGACGTGCGTGGTTCGGCAATGTCAGCGGCGTGCGCGTGCCGTCTGGATTGTCACGCACCATGGCGATGTGCTCTCGCTCGCGGACGATGCGAAATCCGAGTGACTCCAATGCGCTTAAAACGCGCGCCTTCGGAGCATCAACCGGAAACTTGCCCACTACGCGGCGACCCCCGTCTCTGCGACAAATGCTTCCAGCACGGGCGACTCATTTTCCAATACTTCCGCGCCAAACGTCTCGACATGAAACCGGATGGCCGACTTAACATCTGCCAAAGCTTCTTCGTAAGAGTCTCCCTCGCCCACCACCACGCCTTTGAGACCGAGCGGGTAAGCTACATAACCGTCGGCGTGTTTCTCAATTAAAATCTTCAAAGACTTCATGCTGTCGCCTCCACAGACCCATACTATCACACGGAGCAAGAGCGTCTAACGCCCGGCTTGTTTGCCCGCGCGTAGAGTATATAAAGATGATGCCGGACATTGCGCGTCGCAGCTTAGTTTCCTTTGTGCTTTCTGGGAGGAGTTCTGTTCTGTTGAAAGTGTCGCAGTTGCCAGCCATGATCTCTCCTTGACCGCTCGCCTGTCCTGCGCGTACAAAAATAGGTGATGAGCAATCCAGTTGAAGCGGAGCGCGGGCTGGCCGTCGAGACGTTTGATCTCGTGCGGCGGTTCGGGGATTTCACGGCGGTGGACGGGGTGAATTTGCGTGTGGGGCGGGGACAGTTTTTCGGGTTTCTGGGGCCGAACGGGGCGGGGAAATCAACGACGATTAAGATGTTGACGGGGCTGCTCGCGCCGACCGCAGGACGCGTGCGCGTGTTGGGGCGCGATCTGGCAGGCGAGCCGCTGGAGGT
>DASPJG010000090.1:0-2322 GCA_035628755.1 Pyrinomonadaceae bacterium | reverse complement strand
AACGGACTCGATGCGGACGACCCCGCAACTCCTGTTCGGCCACCTGCCGGGCTTTTTGCAGCGACGAGGCCGAGAGGTCAATGGCCGTGATGTGCGCGGGGCGGGAAAGCGTGCGCAGCAGCGCGAGAGTCAGGAGTCCTGTGCCGCACCCGGCGTCGAGAATCCGCGCGTCGTCTTCGAGCGGGAGCGGATGTTCGCGGAAATAACGTTCGAGCGAACGCCCGTAGCCGTTGAACTTGAAGGTCAGATCGTAGAGGCGCGCGATACGATCATAGAGCGAGCCTGCCCGGTTGTCGTCAACGGTCGTGATGCTCGTATGTTGTGTCATGCACGCTCCGGGTAGTGTGTATCGGCGGCGGCAAGTGGCCGCACGCGTCATCTGAAATTAAAACTTCGCCTACCCTGATGTCGTAAGACCGGGCGAAAGTCGGGCTTCGGGGGAATCCACGGGGAAGAAGTTATGCGTAAATTACAGGACAGGACACTTATACAAATACTCTCGCAATACTTCAAGGAGACCCTATCGTGTTCGAGACAGAACAAGACGTGCTGGATTGGTATGAGGCGCAGCCCCGCGCCATCAACAAAGAATTTCTGGCGTCGGTGAACTGGAAAATGGTGCAGGAGCATCCGCTCAGCCAAGCCTTCAAAGATGTGATCGTCTACATGCGCGACGTGGAGAGCTTCACGGAGATTTACTACGAGGAGTTGTTGCGCACGCCGACGGGCAAGAATCCCGTCATCCGCAAGTTCATGGAGCGTTGGAGCGTGGAAGAGAACGAGCACGCCGAACTGCTCAACCGCTTTTTGAACGAAGCCGGACACCCGACGAGCGAGCGTTGGCAGACGGAGGCGAGAGCCGCGATCCCGTTTCGCTACACCTTCGAGAACCGCCTCTATCCCATCATCACCAACTGCTTCGGCAAATATTTTTCGGGCGCGCATATGGTCTGGGGCGCGATCAACGAGATGACGACGCTGCAAGGCTATCGCCGCCTCTGGAATCTGGCCGGTCATCCCGTGCTCGAACAGTTGCTCCGCGCCGTGGCGCGCGAGGAGTCAGTGCATTCGCATTTCTACTGGAGCATCGCGCGGCTGAAACTGGAACGCTCCGGCTACTCGCGCGCCCTCGCGCGGTTCATCATCGGGAAATTCTGGTCGCCCGTCGGGCAGGGCACGAAGCCGCAACAGCAGACCGACTACGTGATCGCCACCCTCTTCAAGGGCGAAGCGGGCGTGGAATTTTTCGACCAAAACGTCAACCAGCGTTTGCAACTGCTGCCCGGTTTCGTGGGGCTGGAAAATGTCACGCAGCGAATTGCGCGGATCGCACTCTAGACGGTATCCTCTGCCTCTATGAGACGCAAACTTCCCATCATCATTATCATAGTCGTGCTTGTCGTCGCCCTCGCGGGCGGCGCGCTCTTGATGCGCTCCTCCAACACCTCGACCACGCCGCCGAACATCGCACAGTTGCCGCCCACCGTGACGACGGGCACGCCCGCAAGCGCGGCGGCGACGCCCGCAGCCGCGCAACCCGCAGCCGCCCCGCCCGTCAACTTGCAAAACGCACACCTGCGCGGTCGCGCCGACGCGCCCTTGCTGCTCGAAGAGTACGGCGATTTCCAGTGCCCGCCGTGCGGTTTCTTTCACCCGATCTTGAAGCGCCTCGAAGGCGAGTATGAGACGCAGTTGCGCGTCGCGTTTCATCACTTCCCGCTCAGGAACATGCACAATTTCGCCGACGAAGCCGCGCGCGCCGCAGAGGCCGCCGCGCTGCAAGGCAAATTCTGGCAGATGCACGATCTGTTGTTTGAGAAGCAGAACGAGTGGAAAGACGCACCGGCAGCGCGCCCCATCTTCCTGAACTACGCGCGCACGCTCGGCCTCGATCTCGACAAATTCACGCGAGACATAGACAGCCCCGTCATCAGAAGCCGTGTCATGGAGCACGAAAAGCACGGGGCGGCGCGCGGCGTGGGGGGGACGCCGACCGTGTTTCTCAACGGGCGTGAGATTCCGTTTGAAGTGATTACGAATTACAACAGTTTACGCGCCACCATCGAGCGCGAACTGGCGGCGACAAGATAAGTGGGCGCAAAAAAGAGTAGAGAGCGCGTCGCAGGCGCAAATGCGCGGGAACGCGAAACGTCGCCGCCGCCGCGCATCTCGCGTCTCTATTCGCTGGCCGCCGTCTTGTCTCTGGCGGGTCTGGCCGACGCGATTTACCTCACCGTCGAACACCTGTCCGGCAGGAGCGTCCGTTGCACCGTTACGAGCGGCTGCTCCGAAGTCCTCGCCAGCCCCTACGCCACCGTGGGC
>DASPJG010000089.1:0-2218 GCA_035628755.1 Pyrinomonadaceae bacterium | reverse complement strand
GGGCACGAGCACGCCGATCAGGAAATAAGCCACGCCCACACACAACATCGCGCGCATCGGGTTGCCGAGCTTAACCTGTCCCTGATGGAGCATCGCGCCGTAGAGTCCCCAAGAGATGGCCGCGCCGAGCGCGAACACGATCCAGATCATAGATTTCTCTTTTCCTTTTTCCATTTTTATTTGCTCATCTTCGCGCCTTTGCGCCTTTGCGTGAGATATATCTTTGAGAAAGAAGATGACTCACGCAAAGGCGCGAAGGCGCAAAGGTAACAAGGCGAAGCAGGTTGTGCCGCGTGTTCCGAATATTAAACTAGAACTGGACGCGCACGCCGAGTTGAATCTGCCGCGCGGAGGTGACGGTCGAGCGGATGCGCCCGAAGGTCGGGAGCGGCGCTTCGTTGTCAGCCGCGCCCGCGAAGACCGTTAGACCGGGCGGCGCGAAGTTGGCGCGGTTGAAGAGATTGAACGCCTCGACGCGAATCTGCACGTTTGTCGCTTCGCCGAGCGGCGAACTGAAGCGGATGTTCTTCATCGCGGAGAGGTCGAAGGTGCGCAGGTTCGGCCCGATGAACGCGCCGCGCCCGGTGTTGCCGAGCGTGCCCGCCGGTTGGAGGATGAAGGCGTTCGGGTCGAAGTATTGATCGGGGTCGCCGGTCACTGCCGTCTCGTAGGTGTAGCCGGGCGCGATGCTCGCGCGGTCGCGCCCGATGCCGGGGCCGAGCGAGGGCTGCCAGAGCGAGCGCGAGCGGTTCGCCTGCACGAAGACGGTCAGGGGGTTGCCGCTTCTGGCCTGACCGATCCCGGCCAACTGCCAGTCGTCGAGCAGCGCGCCCGCGATGCCGTCCAGATTTTTTGCGAAGGGAATCTGCCAGACGAAGTTGACGACCCAGTTGTGCTTGGCGTGATAGTCGGCCAGCCCCTTGTTGTAGTTGAAGCCGGGAAACTCTGGGAAGGCGGTCGTCGTGCCGTTCGTCGCGTCGGAGAAGAAGGTGGAAGCCTGCGTCGTGTCGATGTTGCGCGAGAAGGTGTAGGACGACTGCAGGTTGAAGTCCTGATTCCAACGCTTGCGCACCTCGAAGACGAGCGCGTTATACCAGGAGTTGCCGTCGCTGCTCTTGAGTTCGATGGTGGAGAAGGCGGTGTTCTGGCGCGGCGCGCCCGCCGGGAAGAAGGGCGTGCCGTCAGGCCGCATCACCGGGACGGCGGTGTTCACGTCGCTGCTGCGCAGCAGGTGTACGCCGCGCGTCCTGGCGTAGCCGAGCGTGACGACGGTTTGCCACGGCAGTTCGCGCTGGAGGTTCAGGTTGTAAACATTCACGTAAGGGTTGTCGAGATCGAACTGGACGGGGCGGATCGAGTTGGCGAAAGCGCACGAGAGCGGCGCGACGGGGAACGCGGGGCGGCAGGGCGAAGTCGGCGTGAAGCCGATGGCGATGCGCGGCGTCGCGGGCGGGTTCGTCACCGTCACGATCAAATTCTGCTGGTTGTTCGTGTTGAAATAGATGCCGTAGCCGCCGCGCAGGGAAGTCTTGCCGTCGCCGAACACGTCCCAGGCGAAGCCGATACGCGGCGAGAGGTTCTTGCGCGTCGGGTTCTCGTAGAGCAGGCCGGTCGTGGGCGCGCGGTCGGTGAAAATTGACGGCAGGGCGGAATCACGCCCCTGTAGATCGACGGGCATGGTCGTCGTCTCATAGCGCAGCCCGGCGTTGAGCGTAAAGCGTTCGTGGACGCGGAAACTGTCCTGCACGTATCCGGCGAAGAGTGTGAAACGCCAGTGGCGGTCGAGCGCGCCGTTGGCGGGCAGGCCGATAAAACTCTGCGGGCTGTTTCTCAGGAAGTTTCCGAGATTGGAGAACGTCCACGTACCGAGCGAGAAGGTCGGGTTATACATGTTGTCCTGATAACGCTCGACGAGGCCGCCGAACTTCAGGAGATGGCGACCGCGCGTGTGCACCATGCCGTGCTCGAAACTGAAGACGTTTTGCGTGAGACGAAGATTGGCCGACGATTGCGGGCCGAAACGCGGGATGCCGCCGATGTCTATGTTGCCGATGAGATCGCGCCCCGGGATGAAAGGCGTCAGGGCTTGGGTCGTGTTCGACTCGACATCCTGCCCGATGCGCGTGCGGCCAAAGCCGAAACGGAAAGTGTGGAGCGTGCGCGCCGACTGGATGAAGCGATGCTCGGCGGTGAAAAACTGGTTGCGCGAAAGAAAGGC